>DATCHY010000059.1:0-4747 GCA_036508065.1 Geomonas sp.
GAGGTTCCTGATGTCCCCGACTTCACCAGCAACGCGGCGCACTGCGGCAATCGCCCCCGGCAGCACCCCATGCTGACCGGCATGCCGCGCGGCTGCGACCCGGAGATCTCGCCCGAGACCTTCGACATGATCGGGCGGGTCCTGAAAGCCCACTCCGGATTCAGCCTGGACGGGTACAAGGACAAGTGCGTCAAGCGGCGCATCAACATCCGGATACGGGCCACCCAGTCCCCATCGTCCGAGGCCTACGGCGCGCTTTTGACCAAAAACTGCGCCGAACTGGACCATCTGCTCCGGGTGCTCACCATCCACGTATCGCACTTCTTCAGAAATCCCTCGACCTTCCAGAAGCTCTCCCGGGAGATCCTCCCGCAGCTCATCAAGGAGCGCCCCGGGCCCCGGGGGATCCGCCTTTTGAGCGCCGGCTGCGCGGGGGGTGAGGAGCCGTACAGCCTCGCCCTCATCATGCAGGAGGAGTTCGCCGGGGCACTCGCCGCGGGAGCGGTCTCGATCCGGGCGATCGACGTGGACGCTGCGACACTCGATGCCGCCAGGGGCGGCCTTTACCACCCCGACCGGCTGGCCGAGGTGGCGCCCGAGCTCCTGGAGCGCTGGTTCACCCGGGAGGGGGAGCGCTACCGGCTGAGCCAGGAGATCCGAAGAGTGGTCGACTTCAGCCAGGCCGACCTGAACGACGACCCGGCAACCGGCGGGGAGTACGATCTGATCATGTGCCGCAACGTGCTGATCTACTTCGAGAGGGGAAGGCAGGAGGCGATCCTGAACGGCTTCGCCGACGCCCTGAAAAGCGGTGGCATCCTGGTGCTCGGCAAGTCCGAGACCCTGTTCGGGTCGGCCCGCCGGCGCTTTCGGACCGTCTGCCCCGTGGAGCGGATCTACCGGGTCATCTAACGGCGTGAATGGTGAATGGTGAATGGAAGAACCCTTTCCCATCTTGCCCCGGATTCAAGCTGCACTACAAGATGAATAGTGGAAGAATTCACGATTTTTTGCGATTAAGGAGCATCCGCACATGTACATCCAGATCGGGTACAAATTCATCCTCGGTTTCCTGGCCGTCATCGCCTGCGTGGCGTTCATCCCCCCCTGGGTGAAGCTGCTCGACTACTCCCCGGAGATCACCCAGATCCTCTCCTACGTGGTGGCGCTGACGGTCGGCCTGATACTGGGCTCCTTCTTCTCCAAGAGCTTCACCAAGAACATCTCGCTTCTGCGGGGGGCGACCGAGGGGATCAGCCAGGGGGATCTCTCCTGCGACCTGGAATTCCCGCCCACGCGCTTTCCGGACGAGACCCACGACATGGCACTCTCCATCAACACCATGCTGGTGAGCCTGAGGACGCTGGTGCGCCAGATCAGGGGAACCTCCGACCGGGTCTCCGAATCCTCCCGCACCCTCTCCTCTTCGGCCCTGGAGATAAACGCCTCCACCGAAGAGGTGGCCCAGGCGATCGAGCAGATCTCCCGGGGGGCCGAGAACCAGGCGGAGATGGTCGCCAAGACTTCCAAGGTGATCCACGAGATGGCGATCTCGGTCGACCTGGTCGCCAGGCGCGCCAAGGAGACCTCGAAGGCGGCGCGCGACACGAGCGTCACCGCGCAGCGCGGCGGCGAGCTCGCCAACGACTCCCTGGAGCGGATGAAGAGCTTCTTCGACTCCGTCGAGCTGATCAGCATGCAGTTCATGGACCTGAACGCGAAGCTGCAGCAGGTCGGCAAGATCGCCGACTTCATCGTCGACATGGCGCGCCAGACCAACCTCCTCGCACTGAACGCCTCGATAGAGGCCGCCAGGGCCGGCGAGTACGGCAAGGGGTTCGGCGTGGTCGCCGACGAGGTCAGAAAGCTTGCCGACGGCAGCGCCAAGTCGGCAACCGACATCGCCGAGATGATCGACGTGGTCAAGGTTGAGAGCCGCCGGCTGCAGGAGACCATCACGGAGAGCTCACGGAGCATCGGCGCCGGCAAGAAGAACATCGACACCACGGCGGACTCCTTCAAGCAGATCCTCGCCACGGTCATCGAGACCGAGCGCAGGGCGAACAGCATTGCGGACCTCTCCCAGATGCAGACCGCGGGCGCCGAGAAGATGGTGACCATGGTGGACGAGATCGCCAAGGTCGCCGAGGACAACGCCGCCTCCACCGAGCAGGTCTCCGCCGCGACCGAGGAGCAGTCCGCGGCGATGCAGGAGATGGTCTACGCGACCCAGGAGCTCGCCAAGCTGGCCGAGGAGCTGCTCCGGTCGGTGGAGAGTTT
This sequence comes from Geomonas sp., assembly GCA_036508065.1. Lineage (GTDB taxonomy): Bacteria > Desulfobacterota > Desulfuromonadia > Geobacterales > Geobacteraceae > Geomonas. The sequence goes on from DATCHY010000059.1 coordinate 2,281, forward strand.
CCAGATCGGCGGCGACGAGGAGGCCTGATGGAGGAACGCCTGCTCCTTTTCACCGTGGCGGGACAGGGGTTCGCCCTCAACCTGCAGGAGGTCGCCGAGGTGATGGAGCCGCCGGCGAGCTTTCCGATCCCCCGCGCGCCGGATCACTTCGTAGGTCTCATCAACTTCCACGGGACGCTGACGGCGCTCGTCGACTTCGGGCTCTACACGGGAGGCGGCAGCCGGCGCCCCGGCCAGGGGAAGGTCCTGGTGCTGGACACGCGGCTGGCGAGCCTCGCCCTCTGGGTGGACGCGGTGAGCTCCGTGGTCGCCGGTGCGACGCTCCCCTCCCGGGAGCCGGGCGGAGACCCCCTGACGGCGGAACTGCTGGAAACCGAGCACGGCACGATGCGCCTGCTCCGGGTCGAGGCGCTCCTGAGCGCCCTGGAGCAGGGACTCTGATCCCCTTTTGCCGCGACCGCCGATACAAGAGATAAGCACGACAACCAGGAGGTAGCTGATGGCCATCACGGTCATGATAGTCGACGATTCACTCTTCATGAGAAAAATGCTCCGTGACATCCTGGAAGAGGAGGGGTACGAGGTCGTGGCCGAGGCGGCCGACGGCGTGGAGGCGGTCGCCAAGTACCAGGAGAGCCGTCCCGATCTCACCACGCTAGACATCGTCATGCCGCACAAGACCGGGATCGAGGCGCTCCAGGAGATCATCGCCTTCGACCCCTCCGCGCGGATCGTCATGTGCAGCGCGAGCGGGCAGGAGACGCTCACCGTCGCCGCGGCCGAGGCGGGCGCCAAGGCCTTCATCCTCAAGCCGTTCAACCCCGATCTGGTGGCCCGAGTACTCAAGGAAGCCTGCGAGGGGTAACGCGTGGACATGTCGCAGTACAGAAATCTCTTCCTCTCCGAAGCCAGGGAATACCTGAAGGCAATCAACGAGACGGTCGTCGCCCTGGAGGATGCACCCGCGGACCGCGCCGGAATCGACCTGCTCTTCAGGGGCGCCCATTCGCTCAAAGGGATGGCCGCGTCCATGGAGTACGGCGATATCGTCGAGATCGCCCACAGCATGGAGGACCTGATGATCCGGGTCCGGGAGGGGACCCTCACCCTCGATGCCGCGGTGGCGGACCTCCTTTTGGAGGGGACGGACCTCATCGACGGGTTGCTGGACGACGTGGAAAAGGAGCGCGAGCCGCGCCGCGCGCGGGGAGACCTGTCCCTGAGGCTTTCCGGCTATGCCCCCGCGCCGCCCCAGGCAGGAACCGGCACAGAAACCGGCACCGGGACGCAGGCCCAGGCGCCGGCGCAGGGCGAGGCGGAACGGGGCAAGGATGTCGAGGTCAGCACCGTGCGGGTCCGGACCGAGCTGCTGGACCACCTGGTGAACCTGACCGGCGAGCTGATCACCAACAAGCACCGCCTGCTGAACATCGGCCGGGAACTCGGCTCGACGCCGCTCGACGACGCGGTCAACGAGACTTCAAAACTGCTGCGCTCGCTGCACGACGAGGTGATGAAGGTGCGCCTGATGCCGTTTGACGTCATCTGCGACAGGTTTCAGCGCTCGGTGCGGACCCTTGCCAAGAGAAGCGGCAAGGATCTCCATTTCGAGCTGGAGGGGCGCGACATCGGGCTGGACCGCGGCATCCTGGAGCAGCTCATCGACCCGTTGAACCACATGCTGAGAAACGCCGTCGACCACGGGCTGGAGGGGAGCGCCGAGCGGAGCGCCGCCGGCAAGCCCGCCAGGGGCGAGGTGAAACTCTCCGTCACCCGGGACCGGGACCGGGTCCTCGTCACGGTGAGCGACGACGGCCGCGGCATGGACCCGCAACGGATGATCGCCGCCGCCATCCGCAAGGGGCTCATCACCCCCGAGGAGGGGCAACTCCTGTCGCCGCGCCAGGCATTGATGCTCGCCTGCATCCCGGGGTTCTCCACGGCGCTGAAGGTGACCGACGTCTCCGGCCGCGGGGTCGGGATGGACGCGGTGAGCGCCTCGATCCAGAAACTCGGCGGCAGCCTCACCATCGAATCCGAGCCGGGAAAGGGGTCCAGGTTCAACCTGAGGCTCCCGATGACCATAGCGATCATCCACGCCCTGCTGGTGCAGTGCGGCCCGATCAAGGGGGCCGTACCGATCACGGCGGTGCTGCGTACCGTGGAGCTGAGGCGCGAGCAGGTTGTGACGGTCGGCAAACGCCAGGTGTTCTATCTGGACGATGAGGCGATACCGCTTCTGAGCCTGAACCGGATCCTCGGGCTGCCTCTCGGGCGCTTTGCGGACGGCATCGTGCCGCTTTTCGTGACCGAGGCCAAGGGGCGCCGGGTCGGCATCGTGGTGGACCGGCTGCTCGGGCAGCACGAGCTCTTCATAAAGCCGCTGGGCAGGCCGCTTGCCAAGCTTACGGGGGTGGGCGGAGCTGCGATACTGGGTGACGGCGAGGTCGTCACCCTTCTGGACGTC
>DATCHY010000060.1:0-14974 GCA_036508065.1 Geomonas sp.
TTCCCTGAGCTCTTCATCCGGGCCAGATCGTTCTTGAAGCGCGGGCACTCGACACACTTCTCCACCACCCGGCGACGGTGGGAGGTGTAGAGGTCCTCCTCCCCCTCGCCGATGTAGGGGCAGGCGTCGGGGGTGATCTCATCCTTGCTCCAGCAGCATTCCCAATCCAAGCTACCTCCGCGCATCTCCATCGTAAAATCTCCACAAGCTGAAACGGCAAAATTATAGCAGTCTGTACCGCTATATCAAGAGTAATCTGCAGTTTAAGTAAAAATGTTAATTAATATTTTAGATTCAACGCCTTGGAGAGCACCCCCCGCAGGGTCAGGGGTGCTGCCAGTGGGAAATATCATGAAGCGGTGGGGAAGAGCTGGGCGGGCGATGCCCGCAGAGGTGACGCTGCTGCGGCAGGCCAACGCCCCGCACCGGCGCCGAGCGCGCAAGACTCCCCCTCCCCTCCGGCAAGGGAGGGCGCTCGCGGGGAGCCTGTAACCGCTTGGCTCAGGTAGAAATGGGTTTACTGGCAGGGAGGTAAAAAATCGTGATTATGCGGAATATTCAATTAACTCGGGCGTTGAAAAATTGAGGATTGGACAGCCCACCCTCCTATCTGCCGGCTACCATCCTGAGCTTTTCCATGCTCAGCACGATCACCTTGTTTCCGTCCACCTCGATGATCCCCTCCTCCTTCAGCTTTCTGAAGGTGCGGGACAGGGTCTCGCTGACGGTGCCAAGCCGCGAGGCAAGCTCGCCTTTGCGCATGTCGAGCTCCAGATAGGTCTTGCCCTGGAAATTGGTGCTTTTGCGGGAGGCGAGTTCGATCAGGTAGGAGGCGAGGCGCGACGGTGCGTCCGCGAAGGAGAGCTCCTCGATCTGCCGGGCGAAACGGCGCAGCAGCAGCGACAGGGAGGCGATCAGGTTCAGGGAGAACCGCGGATTTCTTTCCAGGAGTCCCATGAAGGCGTCCCTCGGGAAGTAGAGCACCTCCCCTTTCTCCACCCCGCGCGCCTCGGCCGGATAGCTGCCGTCACCGAAGAAAGCCGCCTCGGCGAAAGTCTCGACGGGGTGAACCATATGCAGCACCTTCTCCCTGCCGTCCGGGGACATCTTGCACAGTTTCAGGGAACCCTCCGCCAGCAGATAGAATCCCTGCGCCTTTTCCCCCTCGGTGAAGAGGGTTTCCCCCTTGGCAAACGGGCGACGGACCACGATCTCAGATACCTCAACCAGATGCTCTTCGGCAAGGCCGGAGAAGAGCAGTGCTTTTTTTATTATCTCTTTAGTTTCCATGGAACCTTTGTACCGCAAAGCCCTTTGAGACGCAAAACAAAAAACTCCGCTGCCCCCCGTGATCCGGCAGGTTGAAAAAATCCATATTTAGGGCTTTAGAAAAACGTTCCAATCGCCGAACAACCTAATCAATGGATTGCCAGTTCACAATTCAACCCAAGCGGAGGTAGAGAATGCTGAGTAGCTTAGCGCCGCGCTTTTTGTGGGCGGCCGGAACAGGCTGGTCGCCGGCGTGATCGACAGGGTCAGTAACGTCGTCAATCCGCTCATGGTAACCGCGTACTACGTGGGCCGGGTCGCCAAGCGGATCATCCCTTCGGCGATTGCCACAGAGTGCAAGGGGCAGTACAACGCCATCAGGAACAACCTCAACGGGGTCGTCACGATGATGAACGTGTTCATCTCCGAGACCGACAAGAATATCTTGGCGGCTGCGGGCGGAAAGCTGAACCAGCTGGCCGATGCGGCACCCTTCGTGGGCGACTGGACCAGGCCTGTCACCGGCGTGAACGATACGGTCAGTAACGGGGTCAATCCGCTCATGGTGACTGCGCAATACGTGGACCCGCTCGCCAAGGACACTAATTTCGAGAGGTCCTGAACAAAAAGCAGATCAGGGTTACAGCCAATAACGAATAGCGATGCGCCCGACCGGACCTTAACCCATCCCCTCTTCCCACTTCTGCCTCCACGATTTATGTAACGCAACCGGCGGTGCCCCCCCCCCCAATTGACTCCCGCACCGATTCGCCCCTCCTTTCCATCCGCACCAGGCTTCTGCAGGAAATGAATCTGGACAGCAGGGCGGACTTATCAGCTAGGCTCTCAAAAAAACAGATTAACTGCACTGCGGGCCGTTCCTCATGGCAGGACAAACATGTGAAAAACAATCGTCAAAATAAATATTTAGAAAACCCCCTCAACGCCGAAGAGTTAATGAACGGATGGCGACAGCGTTCACCACTTCGAAAGTGTCTTGTTTTTTTCAAGGAGCGTCAACATGGCCTTCACCTTTTTCATGCGCGATCAACCGACCCTGGAGCATGCCGCCGACCACATGGTCCGCTATGCCTCCGGACGGAGCAGGATCAAGATCTGGGACGCCGGTTGCGCCCTCGGCCAGGAGACCTACACCATCGCCATGATCTTTGCCGAGAAGATGAACCCGTTCGGTTTCAAGAACCTGCGTATCGACGCCAGCGACTACGACAGCGCCAATCACTTTGGCGATACCGTCAGCGCCGCGGTTTACCCGAGCGACGAGCTGCAGCGCACCCCGAGCGAGCTGCTCGGCAAATACTTTGAGCCGGCCGACAAACCGGGTCATCTGCGCGTGATAGAGCAGTTGCGCAGCCGGGTATCTTTCCAGTACCACGATCTCCTCTCCTTCAAACCGATCGGCTCCGACTACTGCCTGATCGTCTGCAAAAACGTCATGCTCCATTTCCAGTACCCGGAGCGTGTCGAGGTGTTCAAAATGTTCCACAAGGCCCTGGCGCCGGGCGGCTATCTGGCCAATGAGAATACCCAGAAGCTCCCCCAGGAAGTGGCTCACCTCTTCACCCAGGTGGTTCCGGATGCCCAGCTCTATAAGAAGGTTGGAGATTAATTGCGGTGAAAATCAGTCCCTTGAAAAAGACCGCCAAGGTCTACAGCTGCTACTCCTACCTGATCCTTGGGGACTGGAACCGGATCGAGGATCTGAACACCGTTACCTTGACGGGCTGGTGAAACTAGCCGGGAGGAAAATCCAGACAATCTATGCCGGTCATGACGAGCCGCTGACCAGCGATGTTCGGGAAACGATACTAAATACTCTGGCCAATGTACGAAACAGCAAAATAGCACCGGTGAATGCGGCCCTTAGGGATGTCGCTTGATTCATTCGGGGTTATAACCCAAGGGGAGGTAGCAAAATGCTGAGCAACATGAGTTTGAGAAAAAAGCTGATGAGCGGGTTTGTTCTGGTGGCCCTGATTGCCGGAGTAATCGGTGCTGTGGGCATCATCGAACTAAAACGGATCGAAGCTGCCGACACGTTGCTGTTCGAGAAGGTAACCGTGCCGATTGAACAATTGTCGAATATGTCGGATGCCTTCCAGCGGATCAGGGTCAATGCCCGGGACTTGATCGGGGCCTCAAATTCAGAGGAGCGGCAAAGGTTTGAAGGTAGAATCACCGAGTTGCGGAAAGAGCTTGTTGACAACCAAGATAAATTTGAGAAGACGATCCTGACTGACGAAGGACACAAGCTGTTTGAAGATTTCAAACGAACTCGTTCAGTCTATGACCCGTTCCTGGATAAGACTATAGACTTGGCCAAAAGCAATCGGACGGCAGAGGCACAGGCTCTGCTGCAAGGTGATGCCGGCAAAGCCTCTCGTGACGAGCAAAATGCCCTCGAAAAACTTTTCGCGTCGAAGCTTCAGCAGGGGAAATCGACCGCGGAAGGCAATACCAAACTCGCCAATTCGGCGACGGCCATCATGCTAATCCTCGTCGCAGCTGGCGTTCTTCTGGCTGTTGGCCTCGGCGTCTTCATCTCCAGTGTTGTGCTTCGTCAATTGGGAGCCGATCCGAAAGAAGTCGGCGAAGTGGCGAACCTGGTTGCCGCTGGCGACCTGAGCCGCGAGATTTCCCTTAAATCTGGCGACACCGCCAGTGTCATGGCGGCCATGAAGAAGATGGTCGAGACCATCCGTGCGCTGGTATCAGATGCCGGCATGCTCTCCGACGCCGCCATAGCGGGCAAACTGGCCACCCGTGCCGATGCCGGCAAGCATCAGGGCGATTTCCAAAAAATCGTCACCGGCGTCAACCAGACTCTCGACGCGGTCATCGGTCCGCTGAACGTAGCCGCCGAGTACGTCGATCGGATCTCTAAGGGGGATATCCCTCCCCACATCACCGACAACTACAACGGCGACTTCAACGCAATCAAATCGAACCTGAACGTCCTGATCGCTGCGATGGGATCCATCACGGAGGCGGCCAAGGAGATAGCCGGCGGAAACCTGCTGGTCGACATCAAGGAGCGCTCCGGCAAGGATGAGCTGATGCGGGCACTCGCGGCGATGGTGCAGCAGCTTTCCGACGTGGTCAGCGAGGTCAAAGGTGCTGCGGACAACGTGGCACAGGGGAGCCAGGAGATGAGCTCGGGCTCGGAGAGCATGTCCCAGGGGGCAAGCGAACAGGCGGCCGCAGCGGAAGAGGCCTCCTCCTCGATGGAACAGATGTCCGCAAACATCAGGCAAAACGCCGACAACGCCAGCCAGACGGAGAAGATCGCCGTCCAGTCCGCGACGGATGCCATTGAAGGCGGCAAAGCTGTGGCGCAGACGGTGACGGCGATGAAGGAGATAGCCAGCAAGATTTCCATCATCGAAGAGATTGCCAGGCAAACGAATCTTCTGGCGCTCAATGCCGCCATTGAAGCGGCAAGGGCAGGTGAGCACGGCAAAGGGTTCGCAGTCGTAGCCAGCGAGGTGAGAAAGCTCGCGGAGAGGAGCCAAAAAGCGGCGGCAGAGATAAGCACCCTGTCTTCATCGAGCGTAGAGGTTTCCGAGAAGGCGGGCGTGATGCTGTCCCAGCTCGTGCCGAACATCCAGAAGACGGCCGAACTGGTGCAGGAAATCAGTGCGTCATCCAAGGAGCAGGATACCGGCGCAAGCCAGATCAACAAGGCGATCCAGCAGCTGGACCAGGTGATCCAGCAGAACGCCGGAGCTGCCGAAGAGATGTCCTCGACGGCGGAGGAGCTCTCGAGCCAGGCGGAGCAGTTGCAGTCGACCATCGCCTTTTTCAAGGTGAAGGAGACCGCTTCGGCAAGGAAGACCGTCACGCGTCAGAGTACGGCGGTAAAACAGGTCGCGAAACCCGTTGTCTCCAAGAAACTTGGACAATGTCTTACCATGGATGATGCGTCCAACCAGCAGGACGCCGATTTCGAGAGGTTCTAAAAAACCAGGTTGAGGTTAAGGTTGAGATTGAGAGATATGCTCACGACCTCAGCCTAAACCTTAGCCGTAACCTCGCCTAAGTTGCAGACCGAAAGGAGCAGACATGAGCGCAACAGAGACAGTAGCCAGCACCCAGTACCTCACCTTCAAACTCGGTGAAGAGATCTTCGCGCTGGACGTGGCAGAGGTGAGGGAGATCCTCGACTTCACCGCGGTCACCAAGGTTCCCAGGACACCTCCGTACATGCGGGGGGTGATCAACCTGCGCGGCAGCGTGGTCCCAGTCATGGACCTGCGGCTGAAGTTCGGCATGAGCGCCACAGAGCAGACGGTGAACAGCTGCATCATTGTGGTCGAGATGACCTTGGAGGGCGACAACATCGTCATAGGTGTGCTGGCGGATGCCGTGCAGGAGGTGATAGACCTGGAGCCGGAGCAGATCGAGCCGGCACCGCGCATCGGGACCAAGCTGAACATGGAGTTCATCGTCGGCATGGGGAAGCATAACGAGACCTTCATGATGATTCTCGACATCGACCGGATCTTTGCTGGTTCCGATCTGGAAGTGCAGCTAAGCGCCGACGCGGCGTAAAAAGACAGGTTGAGGTTAAGGTTGAGGTTGAGAGAGACTCTCTCGGCCTCAACGCCTCAACGCCTCCCGCTTAACCTTAACCTTAACCTTAACCTGCTCTTCCTTTGCCTGCTCTTCTTTACTTCCCCGCTCATCTCATGTATCATGCGTAATCCATGAAAAAGACCCTTTACATCTATATTTTCAAGGAGATACCGCCCCCTTTCCTGGTAGGGATGGGGACCTTCACCTTCGTGCTCCTGATGGGGAGGTTCCTGAAGCTCGCCGAGATGGTGGTGGAGAAGGGGGTTCCCCTTTCGGACGTGATCTGGATGGTGGTCTACCTGCTCCCCTCGTTCTGGCTTTTCACCATCCCGATGGCGCTGCTTTTGGCAATCCTGCTCGCCTTCGGCAGGCTTTCCGGCGACAGCGAAGTGACCGCCATGAAGAGCTGCGGCATCAGCCTGTACGGCTTGCTGCCGCCCCCCCTCGTCTTCTCGCTTTTCGCCTGCCTCGCCTGCCTGGGCGTCACCGTCTACGCGGTGCCCTGGGGCAACAACTCCTTCAAGGAGCTCCTGGTCAACGTGGCACAGGCGAGCGCTGGGGTAGTGGTCAAGGAGAAGGTATTCAACGACGCCTTCCCCGGCATGGTGATCTATGCGGAAAGCTTTGACCAGAAGGGGCAGACCATGGCAGGGGTGATCATACACGACGAGCGGAACCCGCGCGAGCCGGCCACCATCTTCGCCAGCAGCGGAGCCCTCCTCTCCGACCCGCGGGTCCACTCCATGGAGTTCCACCTGAAGGACGGCAGCATCCACCGCAGCGCGGAAGGGGCCGGCTACCAGATGGTCGGCTTCCAGGAGTACAACCTGCGCGTGTCGCTCACCAAGGCGGAAAATTCCCAGGAGAAGGGGGAGTCCGAGATGACCCTCAGTGAGCTGATCCACCCGCCGGCCGGGCTCTTCGACGCCAAGAAGCGCCTCTCCATGCAACTGGAGTTTCACAGCCGCCTGGCGCTCCCCTTCTCCTGCTTCGTGTTCACGCTCCTCGCCATGCCGCTCGGCATCCAGAACCGGCGTTCGGGTAAGGCGGCCGGCTTCTCCCTGAGCATCGGGGTCCTGCTGTTCTACTACATCGCCCTCTCCGCATTCAAGACGCTGGGCGAGCGGGCGATCCTGCCGCCCTTTCTGGCGTGCTGGGCGCCCAACCTGGTCTTCCTGCTGCTCGCCGTCTACCTGTTCTACAGGACTGCCACCGAACAGCCGCTGCCGCTCACGGCACTCTTCCTGCGCCTCGCGGCGGCAGTGAGAGAGCGATTCGGCAGGAGAGGGAGGCGATGAGGATACTGACCCGCTACGTCGCCAAGGCGTACCTGAGGATGCTCGCGATCTGCCTCGGCGCCTTCGTCGCCATCTACCTGGTGGTCGACTTCATGGAGAAGATCGCCCGTTTTGCCCGCAGCGAGGCGCAGTGGTACCATATCGCCCTCTTTTTCATCGCCAAGACCCCGGAGATCGTGAGCCAGGCGGCGCCCCTTGCCGTGCTGATGGCCACCCTGCTGACGCTCGGGACGCTCTCCATGAACAGCGAGCTCACCGCGATGCGCACCTGCGGGGTGGGGCTTGCGCGCATCACCGCGCCCATCCTCGCCATCGCCCTGCTGTTCAGCGTCCTCGACCTCTTCATCGGGGAATTGGTGGTGCCGAGGAGCTATGCCCAGCGCACCTACATCCAGGAGGTGCTGATCCAGAAGAAGAGCCCGAGCATGTACTTCCGCCAGCACAACATCTGGCACCGGGAGGAGGGGGTCATCCTCAGGGCAAGCCTGTTCGATCCGGAGAGCCGCTCACTCAAGGGGATCACGCTCTGGGAGCTCAAGGGCGGGACGGAGCCGGTCCAGCGGACCGATGCAGCCTCAGGGATTCTCGAGGAGCGCGGCTGGGTCTTCAAGGACGCCGTGGTGAGGCAGTTCCAGGCCGGCGAGGTGTCGAGCACCAGGAAATACCCGAGCCTGGAGGTACGGCTCAAGCTGAAACCTGCGGATCTCAAGGTGCTCGGCAAGTATTCGGACAGCATGACCATCTTCGAGCTGAGCCGCTACTGCGAAAAGCTGAAGGCCGGAGGGTACGACCCGACCCGGTACCTGGCCCAGATGCACAGCAGAATCTCCCTCCCCTTTGGCTGCGCAATCATGGCCTTTCTCGGCATCCCGTTTGCCCTGCGCAGCGGCCGATCAAGCGGCATCGCCCTCGGCATCGGGCTCTCCCTCGGCATCGGCTTTCTCTACGTCATCGTGAACTCCGTCATCATCTCCTTCGGCCAGGTCGGGCTGCTGCCGCCCATTGCGGCTGCCTGGGCCACCAACTTCATCTTCCTGCTGGTAGGAATCTGGCTTTCCCTGACCGTCGAGAATTGACAACGGCAGGCCGCATGATCTAATTAATTCGGTAACTATTCAGTACCAGTCGACCAATCACAAACGACCCAAAGCATAAAGCCTCACCACAGAGGTACACAGAGGAAAATCAATACCTGATTTATGTTTAAAACAAAAAGCTTAGCCATTGTTTTAAGATTTCCCCTGTGTTCCTCTGTGCCCTCTGTGGTGAGGCCGAAGTTTGCTGGATAGTTACTTAATTCATTTGAAGGGAGGATGCGCCGTGTACCGTCATCTGATAACCGCGCTGGTGATCTCCGTCTTACTCGCCGCCGCAGCCGCATCCCAGGGGCAGCCGATACGCAAGGCCGCCCAGGCGAAGCTCCCCGCGTTAAGCGTCCTGAGCATCATCCCCGCACAGGGCGAGCCCGGCATGACCGTCACCCTGAACGGCACCGGCTTCACCGGGGAGACTACGGCCTTTCTCGGGAGCCGGGAGTTGCCGACGACGATCGTCGGCGGGAGGATTCTCACCCTGGCGCTCCCCGACCTGCCGCCCGGGGTCTACGCGCTCTACCTGAAGAGGGAGGACGGCGCCACCAGCCGGCCGTACAACTTCATGCTGCAGGCGCAAAAGCCGGTGGCCTCTGCGCTCTCTCCAGACACCGTTTCCACCTGCGCGGCCGGCAGGGAACGCGAGGTTGTGCTAAGCGGCGCGAACTTCCGAAACGGAGCCCGGGTCCTTTTCGACGGCGCCGCCATCGGCACCCGTTTCATCTCCGCGTCGGCCGTCTCCTTCCTCGCCCCGCAGGTCGCCTCCGGCCTGCACCAGGTTCAGGTGCAGAATCCCTCCGATGCCAGCTCCGGCACCCTGGCGCTGTTCATAGATTCAAAACCCGAAATTCAGGGCGCTTCGGTAGGTAGTGAGTACGTGAGCTACTATGAATTGATCATCACGGGAAGGAATTTCCAGCAGACTTCCAAGCTGGTGGCGGACGGCAACAGGATCGGCACCGGAAAGCCGGCGGTGGGAGATAGGGACCAGCTGGTCTACCAGGGGTGCAATCAGCTCCTCTACCAGCGCCACCCGTACGACCCCACGCCGAAGGAGATCAGTTTGCAGGTGGTGAACCAGAACGGCGAGGAGAGCAACATCTTCTCGATAAGCGCCCCGTAAAAGCCAACCGTTGAGTCGTTACAATCAACGACTCAACGGTTCTTCCAAAACGACCAGGTAGCCGTCAGGATCGAAACACCAGAGCTCGCGAGTGCCGTACGGCTTGAGCTCCAGTGGGTAGAGGATCTCAAGATCCTCCTCCAACAGCGCCTGGTAGATCTCGTCGATCCCGGCAACCATGAGGTGCAGGGTCAGCCCGACTCCCCGGGGATAGTTCTCCAGGCGCGCTTCCAGAACGGGATGGGCCTGACCCACTGCAGAATCCTCCACGAAAATCACCTGGCAGCCACCCATACCGAGCACCAGATGTTCCGGCGCACCGATCGAGGTGATCGCCCTCTGCACCGGCAGTTCCAGTATCCCGCCGTAGAACGCCTCGGTAATCCCGAGATCCCCCACCGACAGCTGGATGGATAGTATCGGTCCGGTCACGGCATCTCCCCCCTGTCATCCCTGCTCGCGGGCCCGGCCGGCGGCACCGCACCGGAAAAGGGCCTACTCGAACCAGCCGCTGGTGTACCTGCTGATGACGGACAGATAGTTGGTGAAGATCAGCACCCCGACCACCACCATCATGAGGCCGGTGATGACCTCGAACATGCGGATGTGGCGCTTGAAGCGCCGGAAGAATACCAGGAACTGGTGCATGGCGAGTGCCGCGAGAAAGAACGGGATGGCGAGCCCCATGGAGTAGGACAATAGCAGCCAGACCCCTCTTCCCTCGGTCGCTGCCACCACCATGATAGCCGCCAGGATCGGACCGATGCAGGGGGTCCAACCGGCGGCAAAGACGATCCCGACGATGAGGCTCCCGAGGTACCCCGCCGGCTTCCGGTGCAGCGTCAGCTTCTTCTCCCCCAGGAGCAACCCGATGTCGAAAATGCCCGAGACGTGGATGCCGAAGACCACGATGAGGATGCCGCCGCCCCGTCTGATGGCGGTCTTGTGCTCAAGCAGGAAATCCCCCATGAAGCTGGCAGAAGCCCCCAGCAGCACGAAGACGCAGGTGAATCCGGCGATGAAGAGCAGCGAGTGGATGATGGTCTGCTGCCTCACCTTGTGGGAGGGGTGCTCGGCCTGAAGGTCAGCGAAGGAAAGCCCGGTGATGTAGGTGATATAGGAGGGGATCAGCGGCAGGACACACGGGGAGAGAAACGACAACAACCCCGCGAAAAAGGCGCCGATCATACCGATGTTATTCGTTTCCATGCTATCCTCCGACTAGACTAACGGACCCGCCGCGCTGCAACCAGCTCACTTTTTCCCGATCAGGTCTTCCAGGGCAGCATGCACCTCAGGGGAGCTCCAATCCATCGGACCTATTACCTTTTTGAGTATAACACCCTTGGTATCAATGACAAAGGTCTCCGGAACGCCCGTGGTGCCGTAACGCTTGGCCACCTTCCCGTCCGTGTCGAGCAGCGCCGGCAAGGCGGCACCCCCCTTCTTGAAGAAGGAAGTCACCGCGTCCTTGCCACCTTCGTCGATCGAGACCGCGAGCATCTGGAACGCCTTGCCCTGCATCGCCTGGTTCAGCCGGAGCATGGAGGGGATTTCCTCGCGGCAGGGGGGGCACCAGGTGGCCCAGAAGTTGAGCAGCACCACCTTACCCTTCAGCGAGGAGAGCTGGACCGGATGACCGGAGAGGTCATTCAGGGTGAAATCCGGGGCGAGCCCCCCCTCGACGGCGGGTTCCTCGCGCTTCGTGCACCCCGAACCCAGGAAAACCGCCAGCAGAAAAACCGCACAGATCCAACGCTTCATTACTTCCTCCCCGGCTGCGTAATATGGTATTTTTCCATTCTGTAGATCAGCGTGTGGCGCGGAATGCTCAGGAAGCGGGCCGCGGCGGTCTGGTTCCAGTCGCACCTGGTGAGCGCCTCGAGTACAACCTCCCTCTCCAGCTGCTCCAAGGGGTAGCCGCCGGGAGGGAGCCGGAGCACCCCGCCCTCTGGTTTCCCGGCCGCGGATGAAATCTTCTCCGGCAGATCGTCCACTCCGATCTGGTCGCCCTCCCTCATGATGAGGAGGCGCTCCACCGTATTTTCCAGTTCCCGCACGTTCCCCGGCCAGGCGTACTGCTGCAGCCGCTCTAGCGCCTGCGTCGAGAAGGAGACCGCGCCGCCTCCGAACTTGACGCTGAAGTAGCGCACCAGCAGCGCTATGTCCTCCACCCTTTCCCTCAGGGGGGGAAGTTGCAGCGGTATCACGCAGAGCCGGTAGTAGAGGTCATCACGGAAGCGCCCCTCGGCGATCCCCTTCTCCAGGTCCGTATTGGTTGCCGCCACCACCCGGACATCGATCTTCTGCAGCGAGGTCCCCCCCAGCGGTTCGACCTCTCTCTCCTGCAGCACCCGCAACAGTTTGGGCTGGAGCTCAAGCGGCAGATCGCCTACCTCGTCGAGGAAGATGGTCCCCCGGTCGGCGAGCTGGAATTTCCCCTCCTTGTCCCGGATGGCGCCGGTGAACGCCCCTTTCACATGGCCGAAGAGCTCGCTCTCCAGCAGGTCCCTCGGAATCGCCGCGCAATTCACCGCGACAAAGGGTGCACCCCGACGGGAGCTTCCCGAATGGATGGCCCGCGCCACCAGTTCCTTCCCGGTGCCGGATTCCCCGGTTATGAGAACGGTCGCCTCGGTGTCGGCTACCTTGCGCACCACGGAGAAGACCCCCTCCATGGCCCGGGAGATGCCGACGATGCTCTTGAACTCGGCACTTCCCGAGAGCTCTTCCTTGAGGAGCCTGTTCTCCTCGGAGAGCCCCTGCAGTTGGAGTCCCTTGCGCACCGTGAGTTTCAGTTCTTCCCGGTTGAAGGGCTTGGTCAGATAATCGAAGGCACCAAGCTTCATCGCCTCAACCGCCGTGTCAATGGCGCCGAAGGCGGTGAGCACGATGACGACCGTGGCGGGGGAGCGCTCCTTGATGGCGGACAGGAGCTGGAACCCTCCCATACCCGGCATCTTGAGATCGGTAATGACGACGGCAGGAGACTTTTCGGCGAAGAGCTTCAGGCCGTTCTCTCCGTCGGCTGCGGTTACGACGTCATAACCCTCCTGCTGCAGGTTGTACTCCAGCACGCGACGCAGGGAGCTGTCGTCATCTATGATCAGTATTTTGGGAGGCATCTATGGTCCTGGCGTATTCCGGATTGCCCGTGTCGGGCGTCAACGTCAATTTTTAACCGATTTACTCCGTCAGGGCAATCTATTTAATGAACAGGTCGAACCGGTCTATCTGGAACCGAGCGGTGTCGTTAGATTCTTGCGAGACCTCGCCAGTTTCGTCATAAAGAGCTCAAAGGCGATTGACAGGGATAAAGGCAGCGCTGTCCGGTTTGATTCTTGTCTGCAGAACCACAAACGAAAAATTTGCCACAAAGCGCACAAAGCGCACAAAGCGCTTAAAAGCTTAAAAGCTTAAAAGCTTAAAAGCTTAAAAGCTTAAAAGCTTAAAAGCTTAAAAGCTTAAAAGCTTAAAGATATTTTTTGCGCCTTTTGCGCCTTTTTGTGGCGAAAAGATTTTGTGTTGTTTGGTAGCTCCCACTTTATTTGGTTGATCTGTCGCACGGGGGTTCCCGGGACCAGGCTGGGAATGGGATCGGCTTTTGTTAAGCGGGAAAAGACAAATCGCTGCGGAGCAACAGGGGACGGGTAGGAACAGCTGCTGGAGCGGTGGACCGCAGGGAGACGACGGACGCGGCCATGCTGCGAGCCGGCGAAGTCAGGTGCGTCGGCTGCGAACCGCCCTCGGCCGGTCCAGGGCGCGGCAGGCATCGCCCAAGACGGCAGGTGCGCTAAGCGCGTTTAGGGGCGCCGCACTCTGGGCTTGCGGGGGTAGCCGAGGTAGCTCTGGGTGAGTTCCCGGGTACCGACTGCGAGAGGGAGCAGGTCCTCGTGCTTTTTCAGAGCTTCCGGCAGGGAGGGGCCGTCGGTAATGATGAAGTCCCCTTCCCCAAGACAGGTCTTGGCAAAAAAACGGCCGGCAGAGCTGCCAAAGACCATTATGTTGAAGGTCTCTCCATTCAGTTCCAGTTCAGACGAGTGCAGCAGCGTATCTTCGTCCACTTCATCCCCCAGGCAAACGCACATTAAATATCAATGTGTTACCAGGCTAGCAAGAAGCGGACCAGACCCGGCACCGGATGATCGGATTCGGGGGGAAACGGGGGAAGTTGGCGACGCACCATCGAATTAAAAAACTGAAGTGCCGGTAACGGGCGTTCCCTTCATGCGCGTCAGCGGGAAACGCCCGCCTTTTCGGGAGTTATAGAAGCCATGGTGTGTTAAATGGCCACCTGCAGGCCGGTCATTTAACGCGAGTAACGACGTAGTCGGCGAGGTCGGCGAGGGCCTCCCTGGCGGGGGAGGGAGGAAAATTTTCCAAGTGCTGCTTGCACAGGGCGATATGCCCGCACGCCGCGGCGACGGTATGCTCTATCCCGCCGTAGCGGTGCACCAGCTCGAAAACCGAGGCAAAGTCCTCGTCCGAGAGAAGTTCCTTGTCCACAACCGTGGCGATCAGGTCGCGCTCGGCAGCGCTGCAGTTTTTCAGGGTGTGGATCAGAGGCAGCGTGATCTTTCCCTCTTCCAGGTCGTGGCCGATGCTCTTGCCGAACTGCTCCTCGCTCGCCGTATAGTCCAGGGTGTCATCCATCAGCTGGAAGGCAATGCCGAGCTCCATGCCGTAGGCGGCCATGGCCTCCCGCAGTTCAGGACCGACTTCTCCGAGGATGGCCCCGACCTCGCAGGCCGCGGAGAGGAGTATGGCGGTCTTGCAGCGGACCACCTCGAGGAAGCGCTCTACGGTGATCTCTAGGTCGCTGGTGCAGACGAGTTGCAGCACCTCCCCCTCGGCGATGATCGTAGTGGCATCCGCGAGCACCTTCAGTATCCGCAGGTCGCCGTCGGTCACCATGAGAGAGAACGACTTGGAGAAAAGGAAATCTCCCACCAGCACCGACGCTTCGTTGCCCCAGAGCGTGTTGGCGGAAGCGATTCCCCTGCGCAGGTTGGCGCTATCCACCACGTCGTCATGGAGCAGGGTAGCGGTGTGGATGAATTCCACGACGCTCGCCAGCGGGACGCTGCGGTTCCCTTCATAGCCGCAGAGCCTTGCCGCCAGAAGGACCAGGGCGGGGCGAATCCGTTTGCCACCGCTTGAGAGTACGTACTCGCCAACCTTGCGTATCAGCGGGACATCCGACTGCAGATCCTTCTTGAACTGCAGTTCCACGTTTTTCAGGTCTTCCCCTATCAGGGCAAGCGCTGCATCCATAAAAGGCCTCGGTTCTTTTTTTCTGGCGCGCCAAAGTTTTACCAAAAAACCTTAACAACGCGAAATAACAACAATATTTTTCGGCAATAAGCCGCCGGAATTAACTTAGGATCGACGGCGCACTGTAGCAAATCCCGCCTCATTATTCAAGGCATTTCCTTAGCGAGCGTGCATTCCGTCCGGGTTTGCCGGGGTCATGGGGCAGCGCGGGAATCGGCTCCGGCAGCGATTTTCCAAACGCAGGCTCGCCGCGCGTCTTTTTCTCGCGGGTCCGACGCTAGAGCTTGCGCCTGTTGTCTTCAACCATTTGACATTTTCTATGG
>DATCHY010000061.1:0-2003 GCA_036508065.1 Geomonas sp.
GAACCGCGGCCTGGACGATAGCGACCTGCTGCTCCTGGACGTGAAGATGCCCGACCTGGACGGCATCGAGATACTGCAGCGCATCAAGAGGCTGAAGCTGGAAATCCCCGTGGTCATCATGACCGCCTACGCCTCCATCAACTCGGCCATCGAGGCGATGAAGCTGGGGGCCTACGACTATGTGACCAAGCCCTTCCCCAAGGAAAAGATCTTCGGCATCCTGGAAAAGGTCCTCGAACGCAAGGAGCTCCTGAAGGAAAACTCGGCGCTGAAGGACGAGCTGGGCATCCCCTCCGCGGCGAGCCCTCTGGTCTTCGCGAGCGAGAGCTTCCGCGAGGTCCACGAAATGGCGCTGCTCGTGGCTCAGAGCGACTCCAATGTGGTGGTCCTCGGCGAGTCTGGCACCGGCAAGGAACTGATCGCGAGCCTCATCCACAGCAACAGCCCGCGCGCCGGGGAGCGCTTCCTCACCATCAACTGCGCGGCCCTGTCGGACACGCTTTTGGAGAGCCAGCTCTTCGGCCACGTGCGCGGCGCCTTCACCGGCGCCATCAACCACCAGAAGGGGTTGCTCGACGCGGCCCACAACGGCACCCTCTTTCTCGACGAGGTCGGCGACATGAGCCCCTCCATCCAGGCCAAGCTGCTGCGTGTGCTGCAGGAGGGGGACTTCATACCGGTGGGCGATACCAAGACCAAGACCGTCGACATCCGCTTCCTGGCGGCGACCAACAAGGACCTCGAGGAGGAGGTGCGCCAGAAGCGCTTCCGCGAGGATCTCTACTTCCGTCTCAACGTCATCTCCCTTTACCTCCCTCCGCTTCGCGAGCGCACCGAGGACATCGAACTCCTGGCCAGCCACTTCCTGAAGAAATACGCCGCCCGCATGAAGCGCGAGATCACCGGCTTCACCCCCGAGGCGCTGCAGCTCCTGGTCTCCTACAGCTGGCCCGGGAACATCAGGGAGCTGGAGAACGCCATCGAGCGCGCCGCAATCCTCACCCGCGGCAACCTGATCAGGCCCGAAACCCTGCCGGTCTGGAGGAGCGCCCAGGCAGCCGAGCTAAAGCAAACGGACCGGCTGGTTTCCCTGGAGACCGTGGAGCGCGAACATATCCTGCACGTCCTGAAGGCGGCTGGCAACAACAAGAGCCGGGCCGCGAGGATCCTCGACATCGCCCGCAGGACCCTGGACCGCAAGATCGAGGAGTTCGGCCTGGACGACGCGGGAGCCCTCTGATGCCCCGCCGCTTCCCTATCCGGGTCAAGCTGACCTTCGGGGCGCTGGCTCCGCTTTTTGTCGCCTTCCTCCTCTGTTCGCTTACCGGCCTGTACATCATCAACGAGAAGATCGCCAGCCAGGCCCAGGAAAAAGTGCGCACCGACCTTAACTCGGCCCGCGAGGTGTACCGAAACGAGCTGGACCGCATCGGCGAGCTGGTGGATCTCACCGCCGACAACCCCTTTGCGGCCTCGGCGATCAGCACCCGCAACCGCGTGGGGCTCGCGCAGCTGCTCTCAGCACGGCAGCAGAAAAAACATCTCGACATCCTGAGCGCCGTCGACGCCGGCGGCCGGGTCCTGTACCGGGCCCACAACCCGCGCCTGTGGGGCGACCGGCCGGCAGAGAGCCACTTCCTGGACCAGGCGCTCAAGGGCGTGGCGGTCACCGGCACCACGGTCCTCACCGGCGAGCAGTTGGCGGCGGAGTACCCCGAACTGGCACGACGCGCCACAATCCCCGTCGTCTCGACGCCGCACTCGAGACTGCGCACCTCGACCGTGGAGCGCTCGGGAATGGTGATGGTCTCGGCCGCTCCGGTGCGGGATGCGGCGGGCCGGATCGTCGGCGCCCTGTACGGCGCGGTCCTTTTGAACAACAACAACGCCCTGGTGGACAAGATCAAGGAGATCGTCTACGAGGGGGTCGAGTTCAACGGGACCGATGTCGGCAACGCCACGCTGTTTCTGGGCGACACCCGCATCGCCACCAACGTGCTGGC
>DATCHY010000062.1:0-3000 GCA_036508065.1 Geomonas sp.
ACCGGCTCGCTTTTTTACTTTGGAGGCACAATGGGCAACATCCCGATGCTTTTTCTGGCGCTTGGCATCATACTGCTGGGCGCCACGGTCTTCACCAACGGACTGGAATGGTTCGGCAAGAAAATGAACCTCTCCGACGGGGCCGTCGGGAGCATCTTCGCGGCGATAGGCACAGCACTCCCCGAGACTCTCGTCCCGATCATCGCGATCCTGTACGGCTCCCGGGAAGCAGGCCAGAGCATCGGCGTGGGCGCCATCATCGGCGCCCCCTTCATGCTCGGCACACTCGCTCTCTTCATTAGCGGTGTCGCGGTCATCGTCAACCGGAAAAAGAGGGACGACTACCCCGTGATGCGCGTCGACACCGTCGTCATGCGCCGGGACATGGAATATTTCCTCGCGCTCTACTCGCTCGCCATCGTCTGCACCTTCCTCAGCCACCCGGTACTGAGGGTCTTCGTCGCCATGACCCTGCTCCTTTGCTACGGGGGGTATGCGCTGAAGACCATCAAGGCGGGCAACAACGGACCGGTGCAGGAGTCGGACCTCGACCCCTGCTATTTCGCGCCCAAGTCGCACGATCCGCACTTCGGAGTGATCCTGTTCCAGGTGGTGGCCTCGCTGTTCCTCATCGTCTGGGGCTCCTACATCTTCGTCGACAAGGTGCAGATCATCTCGCTGCAGATGGGGATCTCCCCGTTCATCCTCGCCATGATCATCGCGCCGATCGCGACGGAGCTCCCCGAGAAGTTCAACAGCGTCATCTGGATCAGCAAGGGAAAGGACACCCTCGCCATCGGCAACATCACCGGGGCCATGGTGTTCCAGAGTTCCGTGATAACCGCCATAGGGATCATGATGACGCCGTGGCAGTTGACGCACGCGGCGTTTCTGACCGTATTGCTCACCTTTGCCTCGGTGGGGCTGGCATACGCCCAGATACGCCTCAAGAAGGAGCTGACCCCGACGACGCTCCTGGCCGGCGGCCTGTTCTATGCGCTGTTCCTGGCCCTGGTCTTCACCGGCAGGTTGTAACGGCAGTCAACGGGGATGGTGCAGGGCGGTCTTGAGGCAGGGAAAAATCAGGAAGGCGACGGTGCAAACCGTCGCCTTCTGTCGTTTTGGTTACCGCGAATGGGACCGGCGCTCCCGGGACGGGATCAGATGATGTGGTAGTGCTCGGCGAGCGCCTTGTAGCTGCGGTGCGCCGCGAGGTAACGGGCCTCTTCGGCATAGGTGGTCGGATAGACCTGCGGCACGCTCCGGTGCGCGAGATTGCGGTCGACGTTGACGAAGGTGAACAGGCATGAGTTGGACAGCGCCCTGGTGGTCCGGTCGGCGCTGATCCGCTCGATGTTCGCCTCGACGCAGATGAAACTCTCCTGGGTATAGACCACCTGCGCCGTGTAGTGCAGCTTGTCGCCCATGCGCACCGGCTCGTAGAAGTTGATGCGGTTCACTGCGGCGACGATGGAGCGATCGGGTGCCACCAGCTCGGAGCAGATGGCCGCGAGCTCGTAGGCGCGGCGGATCAGGTAGCCCCCGAAGATCTTCTGCGGCACGTTCTCGAACTCCGGGACCATCCGCTCCCAGGAATCCGTCGCTATCCGTCCCACCAGCATCCCCTGGAAGCCGGGGGCGTCCTGGATCTTGTGCAGCGCGGTGAACATCTCGTACTCCTGGCGGCTGGGCGGCTCCAGGAGGGCGGCCTTTTGCAACTTGTAATCCTCGCGCCGCGCCAGGGCCTTCTGGGCACGTTTTTGCTCCGTGGGGTCGTCATACTCCAGAGGCGGCAACTGCAGGCTCACCTCCCGCTCCCCCTCCGTCGAGCGCGCCACCATGGTGAAGTAGCAGGAGGCGACATGGTTGGCAGGCTCGCCCGGCTGCGACACCCTGATGCCGATCTCGAGCGAACTGCGCCCCACATGGTTGATCCGGGCATCGAAGCGGAGGTCCTTGGTGACGTCGGCCGCGTGGCGCACCAGGATTTTGTCGATGGCGGCGGTCACAACCCGCGCCTGCGGGAAGAAGCGGTTCACGTACCTAAGCGCCGTCTCCTCCGCGACCTTGTCGAGGATCTCCAAAAGCAGTCCGAAGCGCAGGTTTCCCTGGAGTTCGGGGTCGTCGATCACCATGAAGCGGCGGCGCAGGGCCTGGTCGCTGCTCAGCGCGAGGGTCTGATAGAACGTGGTGTCGTTGGGTCTGGTCATAGGACGCTCCGCGGTTTTTTGGCTGCCGGCAGATGATGCTGCTGGGGACACTCTAGCACACAGTCATCTGATGCGCACGGGTTAATGTCGCGCGGCAGATCGGCGGCAGGACGGGCGCCGCGCATCCAAGATATCCCTGATCAGTTCGAATCCTGATCTCCCCCTTGAAGGGGGAGGAACGCGACCGGCGGAAGATTGAAACCAATCAGGAAGATATTTCATTTTAGTTTTCATGAGACGAACCGATACCGTACAGGGTGGAAGGTACAGGCTCCCCACTGGCAGGACCATGCCGCGGGCTCGGCGCTGCTTGCCTTGCGCCGCTTCTGCGCCGTGAGGCGAGAACCTCGTACCATGAGGCGACCGGATGCGGAAAAGGGAGCGGCCTGAGACGGTCGCAGAGGATCAAGGAGATTTATGCAGAACCGCTTAGATGGAGGCGATGACAGGGAGGAGCGGCGCAGCTGCGGCGTCCCCCCGTCCGACGGTGAAGAGAGCCGGGAACTGCTGAACGCCGTCCTCGAAGCGATCCCGCATCCGATCTATCTCAAGGACAGCGCAGGGGTCTTCCTCAACTGCAACGGAGGCTTCGCGGACTTTATCGGCGTCGACAAAGCGCGCATCATCGGTCACAGCGCAGGCGAGCTGTACTCGCCGGAGCTCTCCTGCTGGAGTGCCCTGGCCGAAACCGGACCGGGCGGCAACCAAGGGAACCGGGACCGGCGCAAAGAGGTGCGAAGGGCCGGCGGGGCCAGCGTCGTACTGCTCTTCGGGGAAGCGCCGCTCCTTG
>DATCHY010000063.1:0-2618 GCA_036508065.1 Geomonas sp.
GGGGAGGGCAGTTGTTGCGCACCGCACTGAGCCTTTCCTGCATCACGGGGAAACCGTTCCGGATCAGCAACATCCGCAAGAGCAGGCCCAAATCGGGGCTGATGCGCCAGCACCTGGTCGGGGTCCAGGCAGCCGCACGGATTGCAGCGGCGGAGCTAACCGGTGATCAGCTCGGTTCAACCGCGTTAAGCTTCGTGCCGCGTGGCGTCACCCCGGGCGACTACAGCTTCGACATCGGGACGGCCGGGTCCACGCCGCTTGTGCTGCAGACCATCATAGCGCCGCTTTTGCTCGCCGGCGGGCCAAGCCGGCTCACCCTGACCGGAGGCACCCACGTCCCCTTCAGTCCCTCCTTTCACTATCTGGCCGAGGTCTTTGCACCGATGCTGCACCGTCTCGGGGCGCGTATCGAGCTTACCCTCGATTCGTGCGGTTTTTACCCGAAAGGAGGAGGCAAGGTCCGCTGCCGTATCCAGCCGAGCGCCGCTTTCTCTGCGCTCAGCGCCGAGCAGCGGGGTAAACTGCTGCGCATCCGCGGCTGTTCGGCAGTAGCAAACCTGCCGCTCTCCATTGCCGAGCGTCAGGCCCGCTCCGCCCTGGGGCGCCTCGAAACCGTCCTCGGCGATGGTCGGGCACAAGGGAGCGGAGGCGGTGTTCCCCTCGCCCTTCGGGAGAGGGGCAGTGGAGAGGGAGGTGCCACATTCGGTGCCGTGCCGACCGAGCTGCAGGCCTGCGAAGTCGGCGCTTATGGCCAGGGGACCTTTATCTTCATCAAGGGAGAGTACGAGCAGGCAGTTTCCGGATTCACCGCAACAGGTGCCCGGGGGAAACCTGCCGAGGTCGTCGGCGAGGAGGCTGCCGTCGAATTCCTGAACCATCACGCCACCGGAATGCCGGTTGATCCACACCTCGCGGACCAGCTGGTTCTCTACCTGGCGCTGGCGAAAGGCCCGTCCGTCTTCGCCACATCGCGCATCACCGGTCACCTGGAGACGAACCTCGTGGTGACCGGATACTTTCTCGACATAGCTGTCCAGACAACCGGCGAGCGCGACGCTCCGGGGACCGTCAGGATCACGCCGAAGTGACCTCGCCCGTAGCTAGTACCCAGTCCAGCTTAAAACTTCATCTTTTGCCGACGGTAGGTTGGGGTGAACAGCTCCATCGTGAACCCCAACATAGCAACGTTGGGGTTCACGATGAGACCGCTCACCGCCAACCTACAAAAAGCAGCAGCTGGTGTTGAACCGTTATCAGAAATATCAAGCTGGACTGGGTACTAGTTGGAGATTCTGACTGCGCTGATGGGGCATGAGCGGCGATGCTGGAGAGGGGGTACATCAAATTTGGTGTTGAGCGGTTATGGATTTCAGTGTAGACTTTTATGAGTCAGAGAACGGCGGATCTCCCGTTCGGCAATTTCTGGAGGAGTTGAAGGCCAGTGATCCGGTCGATTTTGCGGCGGTGCTTGCTGGCCTGGCAAAACTGCGGAACCGGCAATATCACCGGGAGCCTTTATCCAAGGCTCTTGGCGACGGATTGTTTGAGCTGCGCCACGTGGGAAAGCTGAATACCCGTGTGTTCTGGTTTTTTGCGAAGAAACGCCGGATTGTGGCGGTACATGGCATCCGCAATAAGGGCCAAGCCGTTCCTGCCCGTGATCTCGAAACCGCACGGGAGCGCATGCATGACTGGCAGAGGGGCGTGCAACGATGAAAAAAACCAATTTCGACGAGTACCTTGGAGCGCAGCTTCAGGACCCGGAATTTGCCGCTCGCTTTGAGCATGCCGGCGAGGCCTGGGACGTGTCTCTGCAAATTGCCGCCCTTCGCCAGCAGGCCGGGCTTTCCCAGAAAGAGCTTGCAAAGCTTCTCAATACCTCACAGCAACAGATCAGTCGCCTGGAATCCCCCGGCTACGAGGGGCACTCCCTCAGCATGCTGCGCCGCGTCGCCGAAGCGCTCTGTTCAAGGGTGCGCATCGTCTTCGAACCAATAGAAAGAGAGGCAGGGATGCAGGTAGCCGAAACATCCGCTCCCTATCGTCCGAAACGCAGCGCAGACAAAAATGAGCCCGGGTCAGGTCCCGAGAAGTAAGTTTTTGTAGCCGACTAAACTGGTTTCCCAAGACCTGACCCCGCGCCGCCGCCTTTTCCAAAGGGGAAGGGGGGCCGGACGAAATCCGAAACATGACGCTTCGGTGGGATTTGACGGGTCATTTAAGTGATGTCTTGGGAGCCATTTGGTGGTAAAGTGGGTCTCTTGCGCCGCCGAACCGAGTCCGCGTTCCGTGCGGTGCAGTTGCAACGGTTTCCCGGGGAGCGGCCTGCGGAACGCCGGAAAAACGATCCCGCCCAAGGTTCTGCGCAAGGAAAATAATCCTCCCGTTACCAAACCCCCAAGTGCCCACATTACCACGCTAGCAGCTGATATTCGGAGATTCATGGACATCGTCGATCTGGAACAAAAAAGGCTTTCCTGCGTCTTAGACGCCATCGAGCGCGCGGCTTCGGACCGCGCCCTTTCCATAACACGCCATGACGCCCGCACCAAGGAGCTCGAGACGGAGCGCCTGGACGCCCTGGGGTGGAAGGAGAAGAACGGCATAACGGAGAAACT
>DATCHY010000064.1:0-7856 GCA_036508065.1 Geomonas sp.
TGTGCAGTTCGCCGAAAACGCGCTGATCGTGGCTGATGGGGAGATCGTGGTCCGGGAACTCGCCATGCAGTGCGAGCTCACCTCGGGGACAAGCATCACGGTGGGCGAGACGGGGGGGCGCAAGGGGCACATCATTGGCGGTCTCTGCCGCGCGGCCACCCTGGTGCGCGCCATCGTCCTCGGCTCCCATGCGGGAGTCCCCACATTGGTCGAGGTCGGAGTCGATCCCTCCATCAACCAGAAGCTGGGAATCGTGAAGGAGTCACTCACCGAGAAATTGAGCCGGCTGGAGGAATTGGACAAGACCCTCGCCTACGTCAAGGAGAACCCCGGCAGCATGGAGCCCGGGCTGCTGAACCTCAAGGAGCGGGTCTACGCCAAGCTCCAGGGCGAGGTGGCGGAACTGACCGGAGAGAGGAAACGTCTGCAAAAGAGGATGGAGATCAACGGGCAGGCCCGGGTCGAGGTGGAGCGCGACGCCCTCCTCGGAGTCCAGGTGCGCATCGGGAGCAGTTCGCACCAGATCGAGGAGGACCTGCTCGGGCCGACCTTCAGGCTCGGGGCGGAAGGGGTGGAGGTGGAATACACCTAGCTGACCGAATGGCCGGACAGGGAACAGAACGAAAGGGGGGCAGGTCATGCGCATCATAGGGCTCACCGGCGGGATCGCATCGGGCAAGACCAGTGTAGCGAACCTCCTGGAGCGGCTCGGCGCGGCGGTTATCGACGCTGACCTGCTGGCCCGGGAGGTGGTGCAGCCGGGAGAACAGGCGCTGGCCGGGATCGTTGCCGCCTTCGGTGCAAAGGTGCTGGACCGCGACGGCTCCCTGAACCGGGCGGCGCTCGCGGAGATCGTCTTTTCCGATCCAGCGGCGCGGCGCACACTGGAGGCTATCACCCACCCCGCCATCAGGGCACGTGCCGACGAGAAGCTGGCACGGCTCAGGGAAGCGGGGGTGGAGACCGTCTTCTACGTCGCGCCGCTGCTGATCGAGGCGGGCAACGCCTCCCGCGTCGACGAGATCTGGGTGGTCTACCTGGATGCGGAGACCCAGCTGGCCCGCCTGATGGCGCGGGACTCCCTGGGGCGGGAAGCGGCGCTCAGCCGCATCGGTTCCCAGATGGCGATGGAAGAGAAGAAGCGTCTGGGGCGGATCGTGATCGACAACCGGGGGACCAGGGAAGAGCTGGAGGCGCAGGTGCTGCGGCTTTGGCGCGAGGAAATCATGGCGGAGCCCGCCGGCAAGGGTTGAAATCCCTCGACCATGTATTCAGGGTGATTAAAAACAGGTAGGGGCGAACAGAAGGTTCGCCCCTACGGGACCAGGCGGCATTAACCTTTGTTTGGCCGATAATTGCGCATAAAAAAAGCCCCGCGTAACTGGCGGGGCTTTTTTTATCTGTGGTAGCCTAGCTTGTGGGAGATCTCATCTCCCGAGCGCACGACCAGGGGAATCAACTCCTTCTCCAGCCTCTCGTCGGTAAAGCGCATCGAGGGGCCCGAGATGCTCACCGCGCCGATGATCCTGCGCGTGTAGTCGCGGATCGGCGCGCCGACGCACTTCACCCCGACGTCCATCTCCTCGTCGTCGATGGCGTACCCCTGTTCGGCGATCAGCTTGAGGTGCTTCTTCAGCTCCTCCCGGTCGGTCACCGTCCTCGGCGTGTAGCGCTTCATCTCCTTGCTCGGCAGGTAGTTCTCCAGTTCCTCGTCCGTCATGTAGGCCATCTGCACCTTCCCGGCCGCCGTGCAGTAGGCGGGGAGGCGGGCGCCCACCCGCGGCACCACCCTGACGGTGAGGTCTGTCTCGACCACGTCCAGGTAGACGATGTGGCAATCCTTCAGGATCGCCACGTAGGTGGTCTCGTTGCACTCCTTCACCAGCGCCTCGAGCACGGGGCGCGACTGGCGCAACAGGCCCATTTGCTTTATGAAGGTCTGTCCGAGCTCCAGGGTCTTGAGCCCCAAACGGTAGTTTTCCGTGACCTTGTTCTGCTCGATATAGTTTCGGGACTCCAGAGTGGCCAGGAGCCTGAAAACGTTATTCTTATGCAGCTTCAGTCTCTTGCTGAGCTCCGTCACGCCGAGTTCGTCCACCTCGTCGTGGAACTGCTCCAGGAGATCGAGGGCGTGGGACACGGCCTGTATGATGTATTCCGACTTCTCTTTTTTTGCCATTGGCTGCACCTGTTCTAATATAGAAAATTCCAAACTCTTACAACTAGGCCATTTGGGTGAGCGTGTCAAGAAAATTTATTGCTTGATAAACTGTTTTAATGTGAGTACACTCCCTCAACGGTGCCGCCGGGAAGGGCGCGTCGCTGCCCGTCGGAAACTGTACCGGCACTCCCTGCACTGGTTAATAAATATACATAAGTTATAGAATAACGTTTTAGAAATGTCAAGCAGCAAAAAAACCCGGTTTCTGCAATTCCCCTGACCCCCGCCCGCTGCTGCTCCGGCGGGGGCCGGCAACAGCGGAGAGCCCCCGTGCGCCTCAACCTGATATCCAAGCTCACCATCGCCACGGGGGTGGTACTGCTCAGCACCATGGCGCTCTTCGCCTACCTGAACCTCAACAGCCTGAAGGACCTGTTGCTGAAGGAGGCGATCTCCGACGCGGACAAGATCACCGAGACCATCATACGGTCCACCCACAACCTGATGCTCAGGGACGACCGTCCCCAGTTCTACAAGACCATTGAGGAGATCGGGACCCAGAAGGGGGTGGAACGGATCCGGCTCATCAACAAAACCGGCCGCGTCATCTACTCTACCCGGGACGCCGAGACCGGCACCATGCTGAGCAAGCAGGCGGAAGTCTGCACCATCTGCCATGGGGGGAGGGAGCTGCTGATCACAGCCTCGTCCAAGAACAGAAGCAGGCGCTTCTATTCGGAAACCGGGGAGGAGTTCCTCGGCATCACCAACGCCATCTACAACGAGGAGAGCTGCTACACGGCAAGCTGCCATTTCCATCCCGAGTCGTTCAAGGTGCTCGGTGTGCTCGATGTAGTGGTCTCTCTGGACAAGATGCACTCGCTGATCGACGCCTACCGCAACCGGAGCATCGCCCTTACGCTGCTGCTGATCGCCCTCACCTCACTCTCCCTCACCCTTTTCACCCAAAAGCTCGTCAATCGTCCGGTGCGCGAGCTGCTGGAACAGACCAAGATGCTGGCCCGGGGGGAGCTGGACGGCTCGGTCCCCTCCTTTGCCAACGACGAGCTGGGCGAGCTGGCCGAGTCCTTCAACGCCATGACACTCAACCTGAAGAAGGCGCGCACCGAACTTGAGGGATGGGGGAAGACCCTGGAAGGGATGGTGCAGGAAAGAACCCACGAGCTGACCCAGATACAGGCTCAGCTGATCCGGTCCGAGAAGCTCGCATCTCTGGGCGAACTGGTGGCAGGGATCGCGCACGAGATCAACAACCCGCTCACCGGCATACTGGTCTTCTCCTCCCTGATCCACAGCAACCCGAAGCTGGACGAGACGCTGAAGAACGACATCCAGACGGTCATCAGGGAGACCAAGCGCTGCGCCACCATCGTCAAGGGGCTCCTGGAGTTCGCCCGCTGCTCCAACCCGCAGAAGGGACAGGCCTCGGTGAACAGGATCTCCGACACGGCCCTTTCCCTGATCGAACACCAGATACTCTTCCAGGACATCATGGTCGTGAGAGAATACTCCGACGACCTGCCGGCGCTACTGCTCGACCCGGACCAGATCGAGCAGGTTCTCGTCAACATGTTCCTGAACGCCGCCCAGGCGATGCAGGGAGAGGGGATCTTGAGGGTCCGCAGCATGGTGGACCGGGAGCTTGGCTGGGTCTGCCTCGAAATCAGCGACAACGGCTGCGGCATCCCGGAGACCCACCTGCCGAAGATATTCGACCCCTTCTTCTCCACGAAGGAGAACAAGGGGACCGGCCTCGGCCTCTCCGTTTCCTACGGCATCATCGAGAAGCACGGAGGAAAGATCGACGTGCAAAGCGAGGTAGGGAGCGGGACGACGTTCACCATCAAGCTCCCCCTGGATGAGGGGGATTCTGCCTAGCAGATTGCAGCAGTGCCGGACGCATGCAATGCGTCTCTACCCCCCCTGAAACCTCAAGAGGTTGGCCCCAGGTAGAGACGCATTGCATGCGTCTCTTTGGCTTTCATCCAAGGGATCTCTCTCCCGGCAGCCTGTCGTGCTGCGCCCTTTGAGAAAGGCGTCTGGATCCGGCGTTGCCGATGCTGCAGCCCCGGCACCCCCGCAACCGCCCCCGATGCTGCAACCCCGCGGAAGAAAACAATTGACATCCGAGAGCCAATATTGCTAGTTTACGGTCAGGCTCCCTCCGGCTGCCGGACCAGGCTCGCCCGGGGACGACACCGCAAAAGCCCGCCGCTGGTTGCTACCCTGCGCCGGCTTTTTCATTCCAAAGACGCGAATTCGGAGCAGCAGTG
This sequence comes from Geomonas sp., assembly GCA_036508065.1. Lineage (GTDB taxonomy): Bacteria > Desulfobacterota > Desulfuromonadia > Geobacterales > Geobacteraceae > Geomonas. The sequence continues at coordinate 4,456 of DATCHY010000064.1, forward strand.
AACATTACCATTAACGGCGAAGCCGCATCGATCGACCCTCTATCAGTCCAGGACTACCTCCTCTTTCTCGGCATCGACCCGCGCCGGGTGGCGGTCGAGCTCAACCTCGACATCCTCCCGAAGGCGGCCTATCCAGACACCGCCCTAAAGGAAGGGGACCGCCTGGAAATCGTCCATTTCGTAGGGGGCGGTAGCCCGGCTTCCTCATAAGATTCCAGATTGCAGATCCACGATGGGAGAATACAAGCATGCTAGAAACCAACGACAAGCTGATCATCGCCGGACGCGAATTCGACTCCCGCCTCATGGTCGGCACCGGCAAATACGCGGACTTCCCCCAGATGGTCGCCGCCATCGAGGCCTCCGGGGCGCAGGTCATCACCGTGGCGGTACGCCGGGTGAATATCACGGACCGCAACAAGGAGTCGCTCCTCGACCACATCGACCTGAAAAAGTACACGCTGCTGCCGAACACGGCCGGCTGCTACACGGCCGACGACGCCATCCGGACCTGCCGCCTGGCCCGCGAGGCCGGACTCTCCGACTTCGTGAAGCTTGAGGTGCTGGGAGACGAGCGGACCCTCTTTCCCGACAACGAGGAGCTCCTGAAGGCGGCGGCGGTCCTGGTCAAGGAAGGCTTTACTGTGCTCCCCTACACAAGCGACGACCCCATCGTCTGCCGCAGACTGGAAGAGATCGGCTGCGCCGCGGTCATGCCGCTCGGCGCCCCGATCGGAAGCGGGCTCGGCATCAGGAACCCCTACAACATCCGGATCATCCTCGACACGGTGAAGGTCCCGGTCATCGTCGACGCCGGCGTCGGCACAGCCTCGGATGCTGCCATCGCCATGGAGCTCGGCTGCCACGGCGTGCTGATGAACACGGCGATCGCCGGCGCCCAGGACCCGGTCGCCATGGCCCTGGCCATGAACCTCGCGGTGCGCGCAGGAAGGCTCGCCTACCGGGCCGGCCGGATCCCGATGAAACTCCATGCCAACGCATCCTCGCCGCTTGCGGGTCTCATTGCGTGAGAAACGGACTGGAATCCCCCTGGATAGACTTCAACCTGTACCTGATCACCGGCCGCGGGGAGACGCTCGGGCGCAACCTCGAGTTCGTGGTCGAGGAGGCGCTGCGCGGCGGAGTGCGCGCCGTCCAGCTCCGGGAGAAGGGTCTCTCCACCAAGGAGCTCTACGAGACGGCCTACGAGCTGCGCCGCCTCACCTCGCGCTACGGCGCCAAGCTGTTCATCAACGACCGCGTCGACATAGCGCTCGCCGTTGATGCCGACGGCGTCCATGTCGGGGGAGGCTCCCTCCCGCTCTACAGGGTGAGACGGCTTCTGGGCGAGAGGAAGCTGATCGGCGTCTCCTGCCACAACCAGGTCCAGGCCATCACCGCCCAGGAGATGGGGGCCGATTTCATCACCTTCGGGCCGGTCTACTTCACCCCATCCAAGGCGGGGTACGGCGACCCGGTCGGCCTGGAGCTGCTGGAGACCGTCACCGGAATGCTCCAGATACCGGTCTTCGCCCTGGGCGGGATCAAGAGGGACAACTGCGCCGAGGTCGTTTCCTGCGGGGTTCGGGGCGTCTCGCTGATCTCCGCCGTCATGGCGGCACCCGATCCGCGCGACGCTGCCAGGGGGCTGCTGGCGCTGCTTCCGGCCCTGGACTCGGGCGACTAAAATGACGAGCGACCTGATACATAAAGACCTGCGCATCAACCCCTACGGCTCCTACCTGCGCCGGCGCTTCGGCTGCCGGGTGAGCAAGGTGAACGTGGACGGCGGCTTCACCTGCCCGAACCGGGACGGCAGCCGCGGCACCGGGGGGTGCATCTACTGCGACAACAGCTCATTTTCGCCCAAAGAGACCGAGTCCGTCATCCCGATCGAGGAGCAGATGGCCGCCGGGATGGCCTACCACCGGACCCGCCTCAAAAGCGAAAAGTTCCTGATCTATTTCCAGAAATTCACCAACACCTACGCACCGGTGGCGCGTCTCTCCGAGCTCTACCGCCGCGCCCTGGACCACCCGGACGTGCTCGGGCTGTCGATCGGCACCAGGCCCGACTCCATCACGGACCAGGCGATCGACCTGCTGGCCGAGCTGGCCCGTGACCGCTACGTCTGCGTCGAACTCGGCCTCCAGTCCATGGACGACGCCATCCTGGCCGGGATCAACCGCGGGCACACCCTGGCCGAATACCTGAACACCGTGGAGCGCCTCGCGGGGCGCGGCATCGACATCTGCACCCATCTCATCTACGGCTTCCAGGGCGAGACCCGTGCCGGGTTCCTGAAGACCGCCCGGCTCCTCTCCGGGCTCCCGGTCAGTTCGGTGAAACTGCACCAGCTGCACGTCGTCGAAGGGACGCGCCTGGCCCAGCTCTACCGAAGCGGCGGGTTCACTGCGATAACCCTGGACGAGTACCTGGCGGGGGTGTGCGACTTCCTTGAGGAGCTCCCTCCCGAGGTCGCCATCCAGAGGCTGTACGGCTCGGCCCCGCTGGCGATCCAGGTGGCTCCCGGCTGGGGCCTGAAGAACAACCAGATGTGGTACCGGGTGGTCAACGAGCTGAAGAGGCGCGGCAGCTGGCAGGGATGCCGGGTGGGCGGCGAGGCAAGGACGGCAAACGGCGAGTGGTAAAAAAGGGGGGAGGCATCATGAAGACGGCACACCTGATCGGGAGCCCGGAAAGCTTTCCGATCGGCAAGATCCTCTGCATCGGGAGGAACTACGCGGACCACATCAAGGAGCTCGGCAACGAAACGCCGGAGCGTCCCATCATTTTCATGAAACCGGCTTCCTCCGTCATCGGAGAGGGGGACCAGATCGTCATCCCGTACTACAGCCACGACTGCCACCACGAGGCCGAACTGGCGCTCTTGATCGGTACCGGCGGGAAGGAGATTCCGGCTGGCGAGGCGATGCGGCACGTCGCCGGTTTCGGGGTCGCCATCGACCTGACCCTTAGGGACGTTCAAGCCGAGCAGAAGAAAAAGGGGCTCCCCTGGGAGATCGCCAAGGGGTTCGACACCGCTTGCCCGCTCTCCGCCTTCGTGCCGGCCGCCTCGGTTACCGGGCCGCAGGATCTCCGCATCACCCTCTCGGTGAACGGCGCGCCGCGCCAGGACGGCTCGACGGCGCTGATGATCCACCGCATGCCCGAGCTGATCAGCTACATCTCCTCCATCTTCACCCTGGAGCCGGGAGACCTGATCCTGACCGGCACACCGGCGGGGGTTGGCCCCATCAAGAGCGGCGACTTGGTCGTCGCCGAGATCTCCCAGGTGGGAAGGCTGAGCGTAACGGTTCGATAACGGCCAGTACCCGGGAGCCGTGGATACGGATTCCCTGTAGGGTGGGCCGTGCCCACCAATCACCGGCGGCCGGTGG
>DATCHY010000065.1:0-2598 GCA_036508065.1 Geomonas sp.
CGCTAGCCATTACTATGTAGGGACTTTCACCCTTTACCCTTTGCCGGCTTTTACCGGCGCTTTCAGCCTGTCCCCTTTTGTTCCCTCGAGCGGGTCCGGTAATCAGACAGCGTCGTGAATGGTACCGGATGTACCAGGAAGGTGAGCTGACTCTCGACGGTTTAGAAAAAAAAGCCCCACTCATAGCTCGGGCCATCAGTGGGGCGGGGGAGGTTTTAAACCGGAACTACCGTGGATTCCTCGGTAGTTCCCTGTAGCGCCCGCCTGCAATGGTGGGCGATGATTGAGTGAAGCATTCCAAAGTTGCCGACAGGTGTAATACTACGACGTAGCGCCCCCTCTGCTTGAAATCCTCTGCCATCCTCTGCCTGAATTGACATGACGCATTGCATGGTGTACTATGGCATTCTTCTAATTAATGAAAGGTAGATCTCAAGTGCGTAACGCCCTAACGATCGATCTGGAAGACTGGTATCACTGCTGCTGCACCGTGACTGGACCGGTGGTCCCGCCCGATCAAAGACGCGTGCGTCAGAACACGGAGCTTATTCTGGGCCTTCTGGCCGAGTGCCGGGTGAAGGCCACTTTCTTCGTGCTCGGCTCCGTGGCTCTGCAGAACCCCTCGCTCATCCCGATGATCGCCGCACAAGGACACGAGATATCTTCCCACGGTTTTTCCCATACACTGGTGCCGCTCCTCGGGCCGGAATTGTTCCGCGACGAGGTGCGCCGCACGGCCGAGATTATCGCGCGACAGGCGGGCTGTCTCCCGGCCGGCTTCCGTGCCCCCCAATGGTCGCTCGGTCCCGACACCCCCTGGGCCCTCGATATCCTGCAGCAGGAGGGGTACCGGTATGATTCCAGCTACAATCCGCTCCCCTTCGTCGGGAATCGTCGCGGGCCGCGCACCCCATTTCTCATCGAGACCGCTGCCGGAGCGATCCTCGAACTGCCCCCCATGGTGACCCCGTCCCCGATCGGCAACCTGCCGACCGGCGGCGGCTGGGGCTTCAGGTTCTTTCCCCTGGCGCTGATCCGCAGCACCGTGCAGAGACTAAACGATGCCGGAAAGCCGGCGCTACTCTATCTGCACCCTCGGGAAATGGAGGCGTTCGGGCCGCGGCTGCCGCTGTCGCCTCTGCTGTCGTTCGCAAGCTACGGACCGAGGACCGACGCGGCACAGAGGCTCAGGGAGCTTCTGCAGGATTTCAAGTTCCAAACACTCAGTGAACTGGCGGCTACATGGGAATCTGCCTGATCATACCGGCCTACAACGCCGAAAAAACCATCCTGGCTGTTGCCCGAGAGGCGCTCAGCACAGGTCTGCCGCTCCTCGTGGTCGATGACGGCTCGCTTGACTCGACCGTCGCCCGCATCGGAGGGCTGCCGCTTTCGGTCATCAGCCATGCCGAAAACCGGGGCAAAGGGGTCGCGCTGCGAACCGGCTTCGAGTGGGCGCTCTCCCGGGGTTTTGACGGCGTGGTGACGCTCGACGCCGACGGCCAGCATGAGACCGCCGCGGTCCGGTATCTCTCACAAACCGCCCGTGCCGAGGGGGTCGACATCCTGATCGCGTCCCGCTTCGCCCAGTTCCAGGAGATGGCGGGTCTGCGCAGTTCCTGGAACCGTTTCGGGGTCTGGTGCCTCAGAAAGCGTACCGGCTTCGAGATAAGCGACAGCCAGTCTGGGTTTCGCTACTATTCCGCCGCGCTGCTGCGGCAGGTGACGCTTCAATCCGCCGGCTATGACATGGAGATGGAGGTCCTTATGAAGGCGTGGCGCGCCGGGTTTGTCATAGGCTCTCTGCCGATAGCAGCACGTGTGGCAGATGGACGCTCGACAAGTCATTACCGGCCCGTCCGTGACACCTGGAACATCTGCATGACCTTTCTGCGCTACATGTAGGGCCGCTTCTGTAAGCAAAGCCTGCTCAAGGAGCATGCCGGGAGCAACCGGTGACAGAGACCGCGCCGCCGAATGCCGTGAGCCGGGAGAGCTTTCAAGTCGATGCGAAATCGTTGTAGCATTTTTTTCACCAAATCCTGTTGCGTCAAACAGATTTGGTACGTATAATTAACTCATTATTATCTTGCTGACTGCAGGGTCGGCCCGAATGACAAAATAACTGCAAAAGAGAGAGACGCGAGCCTCGGATCCAGCCTGATGCCAGAACCGGGCACTTCACATCTGATTATGCCTGCCGGCGACGTACCCTCACTGACAGTCCGGGAGATTTGATTCTATGCTGCAAGGTCTGAAAAAATACTCGCGGGAAAAAATCGTTTCCATGCTCCTTTCGCTGGCGACCAACTCGTCCAACGAAAACCTGGCGCGCATGACCCACCTGATGGAGCTCATCCCGCAGAAGGACTACTACAAGGAACGCATCCGCTGGATACGTGGCCTCATCCGTGACAACCATCCCAGCATCGAGGTCCCGCGCCGCATCCTGCGCGACCTGCACCCCAACCATCGCGACAAGTGGATCACCAACCTGGTGGTGAATCACCTGCTTTCCGGCACCAACAAGCGCAAGAGCTGGCAGGAGCGGGAAGGGTACTACCCCCCCTCGACGGTCGTGATCAGCCCGACCATGAA
>DATCHY010000066.1:0-6584 GCA_036508065.1 Geomonas sp.
TCCCAGATCATGTTGGCGCCGATCCGGCACTTGACGGAGTAGGCAGGGTTGCGCCCCTCGACCTTGGCGAGGACCGTTGCCTGAGCCCCCTTGGTGACATGGTTCAGTCGCACGAGCGGGGTATTGCCGATAGATTGGGAATTGTCTTCGTAGATGCGGGACATGGCGATATTCTCCTTTCAATTTATGGTGGTTACCAATATGGCAGCTTGGCGCGATGCGTCGATGCGGTGCGGCGTGACCGGCCCGGTGTGAACGCGACACCGGTATCCTCGGCCGGCGCTTCTCCCTGGAGAGCCCCGGATAGCTCTTAACACGCTGCTTTCTGTATCTTTATATTTATCCTGTAAAGCTGTCAAGTATTTTTTAACGGTTGTTGATCGATGCACTGTGTTATTACCCGCGCTGCCCGGCAGACTCCTAGATCTGGTAATCGTCGGTGAACACCCGCACCTTGCGCGGCCGGGCGAACACCTTCTCGCCGATCTGCAGGTTGAGCTTGTCTGCCACGTCCCGGGAGAGATCGACCTCGATGGCGCCGCCCCCCCCCGAGAGCGCCAGGTCGATCCGCACCAGCGGGCCCACCGCCAGGATGTAGCGGACCTCCGCCTCGATGGAGCTGGAGTCGAGGGAGAGCCGTTCGATCTCGATGTCGTGGGAGCGGACATAGCCGATTGCCGGAGCATCGGAGGTTGCGGCATGCTCGGGCGAGGAGAGCTCCATCCCCCCCATCTGGGCCTTCCCTTTGTGGACCCTCCCCTGGAACAGGTTCACGTTGCCGAGGAAGTCGTAGACAAACGGCGTCGCCGGCCGGTCGTACACCTCCGACGGAGTCCCCTGCTGCTCGATGCGCCCCTTGTTCATGACGACGATGCGGTCCGCGACCTCGAGCGCCTCCTCCTGGTCGTGGGTGACGAAGACGCTCGTCACGTGGATCTCGTCATGCAGGCGCCTGAGCCAGCGCCGCAGCTCGACGCGGACCTTGGCGTCGAGGGCGCCGAACGGTTCGTCGAGGAGGAGCACCTGCGGCTCCACCGCGAGCGCGCGGGCGAGCGCCACCCGCTGCCGCTGCCCGCCGGAGAGCTGGGCGGGGTACCGGTCGGCGAGCTGCTCCAGCTGGATCAGCTTCAGCAGCGTCAGCACCTTGTCGCGGATCTCCGCCTTGCCGGGGCGGCTTTTTTTCGGCTTCACCGTCAGACCGAAGGCGATGTTGTCGAACACCGTCATGTGCCGGAACAGGGCGTAATGCTGGAACACGAAACCGACCTGGCGCTCCCGGACATGGCGTCTGGTCGCCTCCTCGCCGTTGAAGAGGATCCTGCCGCTGTCCGGCGTCTCAAGCCCGGCGATGATGCGCAAAAGCGAGGTCTTGCCGGAGCCGGACGGCCCCAAAAGGGCGACCAGTTCCCCCGAGGGAACCGTCAGGTCGACGTTGCTGAGCGCTGCAAACGCGCCGAAGTTCTTGCTGACACCTTCAATATCAATGCTCATGTAGTCTACCTTTCATTTTCCGTAATGGACAGCCCCTGCCGCATTTTCCACTCCGCGACCGTCTTGATGGCGAGGGTCACCAGGGCCAAAAGGGCGAGGAGGGAGGCGACGGCAAAGGCCGCCGCGTAGCTGTACTCGTTGTAGAGGATCTCAACCTGGAGCGGGATGGTGTTGGTCGAGCCCCGCACGTGGCCGGAGACGACCGAGACCGCGCCGAACTCCCCCATGGCCCTGGCGTTACAGAGGATCACCCCGTAAAGGACCCCCCATTTGATGTTCGGGAAGGTGACCCGGAAGAAGGTCTGCAGGCCGCTGGCGCCGAGGGTGAGCGCCGCCTCCTCTTCCTCGCGCCCCTGCGACTCCATGAGCGGGATCAGTTCGCGCGCGACGAACGGGAAGGTGACGAAGACCGTGGCGAGGACGATCCCCGGGACGGCGAAGATGATCTTGATGTCGTGGGCCTGCAGCCAGGGGCCGAGCCACCCCTGCAGGCCGAAGATGAGCACGTAGATGAGCCCCGAGACCACCGGCGACACGGAAAAAGGGAGGTCGATCAGCGTGATCAGCAGGCTCTTGCCGGGAAAGCTGAATTTGGCGATGGCCCAGGCAGCGACGATCCCGAAGAACAGGTTGATCGGGACGCAGAAGGCGGCGGTCACGAGCGTAAGCCAGATGGCAGAGAGCGTATCCGGCTCGTGCAGGGCGGCGAGGTAGGCCTCCCATCCCTTGTCGAAGGCCTGGACGAACACCGCGGCCAGTGGCAGGAGCAGGAATAGCGCCAGAAAGCCGAGCGCGGCCGCGATCAGCAGCAAGCGCACCGCTGCGGGCTCAGAGACCTTCGAGCCGTTCTTCTCACCGTTCTTGTGAAAGCCTTTGGAGACAGACATCGGGGACCCCAATTGACAATTGACAATGGACAATTGACAATGTTGAAATTTTGTAGAGACACATTGCATGCGTCTCGTTTGTCATGGTAGGAACGCATTGCATGCGTTCGCTTGTCAGTGTTGTCCATTGTCAATTGCAACTTTCTTATGCTTTCATTGTCAATTGTCAATTGTCAATTGTTGTTAATTGCAACTGCGTCTGCTCCACTTCTGGAGCAGGTTGATGGAGAGAAGCAGCACAAAGGAGGCGATAAGCATGACAGTTGCGATCGCGGTGGCCCCCGCATAGTCATACTGCTCAAGCTTGGTGATGATGAGCAGCGGGGTGATCTCCGACACCATCGGCATGTTGCCGGCGATGAAGATGATCGAGCCGTACTCCCCAACGGCACGGGCGAAGGCGAGGGCAAAGCCGGTCAGCATCGCGGGGAGCATGGTCGGGAAGATTACCCGGCAGAAGGTCTGCCAGCGGTTCGCCCCGAGGCAGGAGGCGGCCTCCTCGATCTCCTGGTCCAGTTCCTCCAATACCGGCTGGACGGTGCGGACCACGAAGGGAAGGCCGATGAAAATCATGGCGACCAGGATGCCGAGCGGGGTGAAGGCTACCTTGATGCCGTGGGGCTCCAGGAAGCGTCCCAGCCAGCCGTTGGGAGAATACACGCTGGCCAGGGTTATGCCGGCCACGGCGGTCGGGAGCGCGAAGGGGAGATCCACCAGTGCGTCGATCAGCTTCTTGCCGGGGAACCGGTAGCGCACCAGCACCCAGGCGACCAGGACGCCGAAGACGGCGTTGACGGAGGCTGCGAGCAGGGCGGACCCAAAGGTGACGCGATACGAGGCGAGCACGCGCGGAGCGGAGACGGCCACCAGAAACTGATCCCAGGTAAGGGTCGCGGTCTTGAAAAAGAGCGCCGACAAAGGGATGAGCACGATGATGCTCAGGTAAAAGATGGTGTAGCCGAGCGCCGGACCAAAACCGGGCAGGACGCTGTTTTTTTTACCAAACGAGCCCATGGGCCCTCCCTTGCGGCACCATTTTACCGGGCGCCGCCGTAAATCTGATCGAAGACGCCGCCATCGGAGAAGTGGGTCTTCTGTGCCTTGGACCAGCCGCCAAAGGTGTCGTCAATGGTGACTAGTTTGAGCTTCGGAAACTGCCTGGCATACTTCGCTGCTACCTTCTTGTCGATGGGGCGGTAATAGTGTTTCTGGGCGATCTCCTGTTTTCCAGCCGTATTTGCGTCTTCTCCGAAACCATTTCGTTTACCCCATCGATCAAGTGGATTAAGGTTTACCATTGCCAACCAATACTGTCAAGAATATTTTTGAAAGTGATTTTTATTAATTGACCAGATTGATGCAAACGTTTGCAACATCCTGATACGGATATATATTTTCCCCAGCACAAAGCCGACTGCGGCAAGCGTAGCCTCCTCGCAGCGGCCCGCCCTGCCCCGCACACGAGCCAAAAGCATTGCACACCATAGCCCTGTATTATGCCTTATTTTATTTCTTGACAAAAAAGCTTATTAAAATTATTGTCTAGCCACTCGATCAGCCGATAGAATCCGTGCAGTCCCGGATGCGGCCAGCGGAGGAGTAATCTCACTGCAGTAAGTGCGTAACATTTTTTATGGGGGTTTTGTGGGAGAGACGGAAAGCCGCTTGAGATTCGATACCCTTTTGGTGCATGGCGGAACCACGCCGGGGCCCTCCGGAGCAACCAAGGCGCCGATCGTCCAGGCATCGGCATTTGCCTACGCAAGCGCCGAGGAGCTTGAGGATATCTTCAAGGGAAGGGCGATCGGTCAGGTCTACACGCGGATCGGCAATCCGACCCTGGAAAGCCTGGAACGCAGGCTCACCGTCATAGAGGACGGCATCGCGACCATCGTCACGGCCTCGGGCATGGCTGCCATCACCACGGCCGTGATGACGATCGTGAGAAGCGGCGACGAGATCCTCTCCTCCTCGTCGCTCTTCGGCGGCACCTATTCGCTGTTTCGTGATACCCTTGCCAACTACGGGATCACCGCACGGTTCGTGGACCCGACCGATCTCGGCGCGCTGGAAGCCGCCGTCAGCGATGCGACCCGGCTGATCTTCGTCGAGACCATCGGCAACCCCAAGATGGACGTTCCCGACATCGCCGCCTTCGCCGGGATCGCCAGCAAGCACGGCATTCCGCTCATGGTGGATGCCACCGTTTCCACCCCGTACCTGGCCCGGGTGAAGGAGCTCGGTGCCGACCTCATCATCCACTCGACCAGCAAGTTCATCAACGGCACAGCCAACTCCATCGGCGGGGCCATCGTCGACTGCGGCAGCTTCGACTGGAGTAGCGACAAATTCCCGCACTTCGCGCCATTCTACCGGAAGTACCGGAACTTCGCCTTCACGGCGCGGGCCCGCAAGCTGATCCACAAGGATTTCGGCGCCTGCGCCGCGCCGCTCAACTCCTTTTTGCTGGGCGAAGGACTGGAAACGCTCGCCTTGAGGATGGAGCGACACTGTTGCAACGCGTTGAGGCTGGCCCAGTTCCTCGCTGCCCACGAAAAGGTTTGCTGGGTCAACTACCCGGGGCTCCCGGGCTCCCCCTTCTTCGAGGTGGCCAAGCGCCAGTTCAAGGGGCGCTTCGGCGGCGTTCTCACCTTCGGCCTCGCCGACAAGGCGAGCGCCTTTCGGCTGATCAACGGACTGCGCCTGGCTAAGAACCTCGCCAACATCGGCGACACCAAGACACTCGTGATCCATCCGGCCAGCACCATCTGCGCCGACTACGACGCCGAGGTAAAGGCCCTCATGGGGGTGAGCGAAGAGCTGGTCAGGGTTTCCGTGGGGATCGAGGACATCGACGACATCCTGGAAGACTTTGCCGCGGCCTTGGACAAACTGTAAGAAATGGCCTCTGTATGATATAAACCAAACTATGATGCATCAGGAGTGAACAGCATGAATCTTACAGTCAATGGCAAACCCGCCAGCCTCGCGCAGCAAGGTCCGCTCTCCGTAGCTCAGCTGCTGGAAGCGCTCAAGGTGGCACAGCGGGATTACGTCAGCGTCGAACTCAACGGCGACATTCTGGATCGCGGCGATTTCGAAGGGGCAACGGTTAAGGACGGCGATACGGTGGAGTTTCTCTACTTCATGGGCGGAGGTGCGCTGTGAAGCTGACCGAGGACCAGATAACCCGCTATTCGCGCCACATACTCCTCAAGGAGGTGGGCGGCAAGGGGCAGAAGAAACTGCTGGACGGCAAGGTGCTGATCATCGGCGCGGGCGGGCTCGGCTCGCCAATCGCCCTCTACCTCGCCGCAGCCGGCGTCGGCACCATCGGCATCGCCGACGCCGACCAGGTCGACCTCTCCAACCTGCAGCGCCAGGTGATTCATTTCACCGCCGACATCGGCAAGGCGAAGGTGCTCTCCGCCAAGGAGAAGATGCTCGCCATCAACCCGGAAATCACCGTGATAGCCCACGAGGCCTGGGTGACCGCCGACAACATCGCGGCGCTGGTCGCCGATTACGATTTCATCATCGACGGGACCGACAACTTCGCCGCCAAGTTCCTCATCAACGACGCCTGCGTGCTGGCCGGCAAGCCCTATTCCCACGGCGGCATCCTCCAGTTCGACGGCCAGACCATGACGATAACCCCGGGCGAATCGGCCTGCTACCGCTGCATCTTCCCCGAGCCTCCCCCAAAGGACGCCATCCCCAGCTGTTCCCAGGCGGGAGTCATCGGCGTGCTCCCCGGCGTGCTCGGCACCCTGCAGGCGACCGAGGCGATCAAGTTCCTGCTCGGAGCCGGAGACCTTCTGTCCGGCCGGCTCCTCACCTACAGCGCCCTGCGTATGCGGTTTCGTGAGATCCCGGTCAAGAAGAACCCGAACTGCCCGATCTGCGGGGACAATCCGACCATCACGGCGCTGCGGGACGAGATCGACGCGGTCACCGTCTGCGATCTGGGAAACTGACATGCTGAAGATCCCCGAAAAAATCCACCAGGCAATCATCGCCCACGCCCGGGACGGCTTCCCGCTGGAGGTCTGCGGCATCCTCGGAGGGAGCGGCACCGCGGTGCTAAGCCACTACCCAATGACCAACACCGACGCCAGCCACCAGCATTTCATGATGGATCCGAAAGAGCAGTTCGCCGTGGCAAAGGCGCTGCGCGCAGCCGGAGAGGAGATGGTGGCAATCTAT
>DATCHY010000067.1:0-4868 GCA_036508065.1 Geomonas sp.
TTCATCTCTATGGCCTTGCCATATTTGTAAAAGGTGTAGTGGGAGTAGAGCATGCTGAGCAGAAACCCCGTGTACCCCTCCAGAAAACCGAGTTTCAGGAAGTACATCTTGAAGAAGGTGAAGAAAGGCTTGAAGAGCAGATGCGGCACGCCCGGCCTTTTCCCGGCCTTGACCAGTTCCCCCGCGGCAAGGCTCGAGTAGAGTTCCATGCGCCTGAGATAATCCGACACCCCCGAATAGGTCTTGTGCACCAGGTTCCCCTGCAACTCCCCGACCCTGCCCCGGCAAACCACCGACTCGTGCACGCTCTTTTCGCTGAAGGAGCACTCCCTGCGGTCGTAGAGCCTCTTGTTGAAATCGGGGTACCAGCCGCAGCGTCTGATCCAGCGCGCGCCGAAATAGTTCTCGCGGGCGACCCGGTAGCAGGGAGCCCCACCGGAGTCGATGCGGCCGAGGGAATCCTTGAGCCGGGGGGAAACCCGCTCGTCCGCGTCGATGTTGAAGATCCAGTCGTTCCCGGCAAGCTCTGCGGCCAGGTTCTTCTGCCTGCCGAACCCGAGCCATTCGTGCTCGTGGAAGCGGACCCGGCTGTGGGCGCGGCAGATCTCGGCGGTGCGGTCGGAGCTGCCGGAATCGACCACTACGATCTCGTCGGCGAAATCCAGACTCTCCAGGCACTCCCCGATGTTGGCTTCTTCGTTCAGGGTGATGATGGTGGCGGTAATTTTCATGAGGGCTCGGCCAAAAGTTTCTCCACGCCAGCGAGCACCGCCTCCACCTTGATGGTGTCGCGGCACTGGAGGTCCTTGTCGCAGCGGGTCCGAAGACAGCGGGTGCAGTGCATGGGGGACTGGATCACGACATGCTGCGCGCCGCGCGGTCCGCCCCGCTTGCCGTCGCTGGCCCGGTAGAAGGAGACCGTCGGGGTCCCCACCGCGGCAGCCAGATGCACGGGGCCGGCGTCCCCCCCGACCACCATGTCCACTTTCTTCAGAAGCGCCACCAGTCCCTTGAGGCTGTAGCGCTCGATGACACGAGCGCCAAGGCCTATCCGGCCGGCGATCCCGGTCACCGCCCCCCTTTCCACCTCGTCGCCCCAGGCGAAGAGAACGGTTGCATCGGGAAAGCGCTCCAGGACCGCCCGCCCCAGCTCGATCCAGCTTTTCTCGCTCCAGAGCCTGGTCTGCCAGGTGGCTCCGTACTGGAACAGGAACACCAACCCGTCGGAGAGCGTGGTCAGAAGCACCTCCGCGTTAGCGTCGTCCTCCGGCAAGGTCTGGACGGTCGAGGTGAGCTGCATTTCCCGGAACTCCCTGGCAAAGGGGACGCTCGCCAGGCGCAGGTATCGGTCGGTGGCGTGGAAGTCCTGCCGTCTCAGCGGGATGCGGCGCGCGCTGAACAGCGCGTTCACCGGCCCCTGCAGCTCCGCGCGCTCGAAGCCGATGCGGTCCGAGCAGCCGGTGAGCCAGCAGATAAGCCCGCTCCTCAAGTCCCCCTGGAGATCGAACACCAGGTCATAGGCGCGCTCCCGGAGCGTCTCCTTCAGCGCTGCGACCTCGCGCCAGGTAGCGGCGGCGAAGGGGCGCTCGCGCCAGGCCGTGGTCCGGACCGTATGGAGAGCGCTCAACAGCGGGTTTCCTTCCAGGATCTGGTGCAACGGTTCCTCCACGGCCCAGTCGATCTCGATGCCCGAAGACGATTGTTTCAGATAGTCGAGGACCGGCAGTGCGTTGGCGATCTCGCCCAGGGCAGCCCCATTAATAATCAGTACTCGCATATAAAGACCATTCTATGTTCATTCGGGAAAGACCGTTCTACGTTCTACGTTCTACGTTCTACGTTCTACGTTCTACGTTCTACGTTCTACGTTCTACGTTCTCGTCCAGCGATCTCGTCCAGCGTTCACCGGCTAGGTTCTTCAACGTTGAACGGCCGTCAGCCTTTCTCAGCCTCGCCCAGGAGCAGGACCGGTATCCCCTCCCGCACCGGGAACTTCAGGGCACAGGACGGACAGTGGAGGTAATCCCCGATCTCGCTGAGTTCTCCCCGACAGCCGGGGCAGGCCAAGAGCCTGAGGACTTGAACCGAAAGCGTCATGTACTCTCCCAAAAACTAAAAAAAACCCTGCGGTAGCATTCTGCCACAGATGCACCGAAGTATTAAAGCAATTTCTCCAGGGCGGCCTGCAACGGTGCGCTGTCGTCGCAGCCGAGTTCCAGGATTACCGCGAAGCAGGGGCCGATCCTCTGCACGAAGGGGGCCAGTTTGACGGCATCCTTCTCCGTGGTGATCAGGAGCGTGCTGCGGGAGGCGTCCCTCAGTCGACAGATGGCGGCGATCTCCGGCTCGCCGTAGCTGGCATGGTCGGCAAAGGCGAGGGTGGCGGTCAGCCGTACGCCCTGCTCCTCCAGTAGATCGAAGAAGGCGCCGGGGTCCGCGATGCCCGAAAAGGCGGTGACGCGCGCCCCCTTGGCCAGCTCGAAGCCGGCGCGCTCCCCCCCGCCCAGCGGCACCATGCCTGCGAGCTGGTGGCTGGTCCGGCAGCTCGGCTTGCCGGTGAAAAGGTCCGGCCGGACCCCGGGCGAGCATCTGGTGTAGACCACCAGGTCGGCCCTTGCTGCCGCGGCAACCGACTCCCTGAGAAACCCCGCCGGGAGCGTGCGGCCGTTGGCGAACGGCCTTGCCGCGTCCAGGAGAAGGATGTCCAGATCCCGCCTGAGCCGCAGATGCTGGAAACCGTCGTCGAGGATGCAGATGTCGGGCTTTAGCTCCCGCAGGGCCAGGAGCCCGGCGCGGTAGCGGTCGGCGCCGGTCACCACCATCAGCCCCGGCACCTTCTGCGCCAGCAGAAACGGCTCGTCACCCGACTGTTCCGGGGTAAGAAGCATGCGGCTGCCGTCCGAGACGATGCGCGGCTCGCCCTCCGCGGAGCCGCCATAACCGCGGGAAAGGACGGCGACCCGCTTGCCGCGCGCGACCAGGTAGCCCGCCAGCCAGGCGACCATCGGCGTCTTCCCGGTCCCCCCGAGCACCAGGTTTCCCACCGAGATGACCGGTACCGGGAGGCGGTGCGACGGGAGCACGCCGTGCCGGTAGGCCGCGGCCCGCAGGCGGAGCAGCAGGGCGTAGACGGGGGCGAGCGCCCTCAATGACGCCAGCAGCAACCGGTCCGGCACCCCGTGCCGCTTGCCGTCCACCAGCTCCCGGAAGTACTGCTCGGAGGGAAGCTTCATCTATCCCCCCTGCCGGACAGCCCCTGATGGAGCCGGTCGGCTGCCTCAATGACCTCGGCGGCGCTCACCGCAGTCATGCAGCGGTGGTCTGTCGGGCACTCGCGCTGCATGCAGGGGGCGCAATCGGCGCCGCGGCGCACGACCACCCCTCGCCCGAAAAAGGCGCTGGTGGTCCGGTGGTCGGTGGACCCGAAAATGGCCACCAGCGGTACGTTGAAAGCGGCCGCGATGTGCATGGGGCCGGAATCGTTGGTGATGAAGAAGTCGCAGCGCTTGATCAGCGCCATAAGCTGGCGCACGCTGGTCGCGCCGGCCAGGTTGACGCACTCCCCGCCCAGCAGTTCCTCGATGCGCGCCGCCATCCCGGTTTCGCCCGGTCCGCCGGTGATCACGACCCGGGCGCCCCAGCGCCGGGCCAGTTCCCCGGCCGTCTCGGCGAAGCGCTCCGGATACCAGCGCTTGGCGGAACCGAAGGTGGCGCCGGGGTTGATACCGAGCACCAGGTCGCCGGGGCCGATGCCGCGCGCGGCAAGGAGCGCCGCCAGATCGCCCTCCTCGGAGGCGGAGGTCTGCAGCCGGAGCAGCGCCTTTGCCGGCTGGAGGCCGAAGTACTCCAGCATGGCCAGGTAGTTAAGAACCTGGTGGGTGTCCGGCCGCTGCAGGATTCGGGGATAGCTGCCGCTCAGGAGCAGGCCGCGCGCGTCGCTGTTCTTGCCCAGCCGAAGCGGGATGCCGGCCAGCCAGGGGACCAGTGCCGCGTCGAACGAGTTGGGGAACATGATGGCGAGGTCGAAGCGGTGTTTCCGGATTTCCGCCGCCAGGCGCAGGCGCCCCACGACCCCGCGGTGCGTGCCGTTGCGGTCGAAGGTGATCACCCGGTCCACCCCGTCGTAGTGCGAGAAGATCGGGGACACCGCCCCGTTGGCGAGCACGGTGATTTCCGCCCCGGGGAAGTTAGCGCGGACGGTGTCGACGGCCGGCGTGGTCATGACGGCATCGCCGATCCAGTTGACGGCGCGGATCAGGATCCGGCGCACTGACGTGCGATCGATCGGTTTCATAGCATAGCCCCTGCTGCGCGGGCGCTGCCGGCGGATTTATTTACATAGTCTGAGTTCATGGTCCATCGCCTTGCTGGAATTGGAAATCCCGCCATCTTGCCATAACTCCAGCCGGGTGTGAAGCGAATTGCGCCGCTAGGCGCCTGGAGAGGGCGGGAGGGGGACGATTCGGGGATGAATCAGCTTTCAGAGGGTCCCGGTGGCGCGGCCCTGTGCCGGCCCGAGGCAGCGGTCGATGACTTCAAGATGCCGCAAGGCGGCACCGCCGTTTTCCCGCATCATCAGGAGGGCGTTTTGACCCAGGGCGCGCCGGAGTTCGGCGTCCTCGATCAGGGTGCGGCAGGCGGAGGTCAGCGCGCCCGGGGAATCGACCTGGATCCCGGCCCGGTAGCGGGAGACCAGGGCCGCCACCTCGCGGAAGTTGTTCATGTGCGGCCCGTAAACTGAGGGGATGCCGCGCGAGGCCGGCTCCAGCAGGTTGTGCCCCCCCAGCTCGACCAGGCTCCCCCCCACAAAGCAAAGATCGGAGAGCCCGTAGAGGTCGAGCAGCTCGCCGACGCCGTCCACCAGCAGC
>DATCHY010000068.1:0-4308 GCA_036508065.1 Geomonas sp.
CCAGTGGGGTAGCACCCCGGAGGGACCGATCAGCCCGAAAAAGGCGACCTCGAGTGTCGGCTGGGTCTCCCCGTCCCGGATCCTGAGACCGGCCAGGTCACTGGGAGGGAAGGCGAACCCCGGCGGGACCGAGAATCGCACCGCCTCCCGGGCCGGCCTCAGCTCCTTGCCGATCCCGGCCCCCTCCGGCGCCAGGCGCTCGAGCAGCGTCACGGCCTGGAAAAACGAGAACTTGTAGAATTCCTTGAAAAGACGCTCTTTCAAAGGAGGATGCGCTGACCGTTTCTCGGTGGCCATTGTTTCAGGCTTTCCTTTCTCTGGAGCGTTTGCGCGACCAGGCTGGTAAAGGAGTTGATCGAGACGTACTGTCCCAGGAAGCGCTCGAGAATGCTGGCGAACAGGTAGAGGCCGGTGCCGACGTACTTGTCCTCATCGAATGTCATGGTGACCTGGACACCCCGGCAAAACGACGGCCCCACCCTCTTGGTCAGGTATTCCGACCCGAGCGAGACCAGACCGTTGATCTGCTGCCTGGTGGCCGGAGAGTCATCGAAGTCGTAGAGTTTCAGGATCTCCTTGAGCGCCTCCCCATCCCCCTGCACCAGCGACAGGTGGTTCAGGGCAAGGTGGGAGATGAGGCGCCACTGCAGCGCCCCTCCCAGGCCGGGACGGCGCGGCAGGGTCGGTTTGACGAGGCAGCGGATGGCGGCAACAGGCGCCGCCAGCTCGGTTTCGAAATCGCCGGCGGCGTCCCCTATGGTAAGGCGCGCCGGGAGGTCGCGGTTGGTGCAGGTGAGCCGGACATGGACCACGTCCGCTCCGGGATCCGCAGGCCGGAAATCGAGATCGGCAAACGAGAGGTACAGGTCGGTGCCGTCATCGCCCTTTTTTCCGGAGAGCTGGCGCCGGACGTGCCAGTAGGCGCGGGCACCGGAGCTGCCGGAATCGTCGGCATGATGGTTCAGGGAATAAAAGGGGCGGTACACGGTTTCCCTGTCGGAGCCGACGGCCGAGGCGACCACCTTGTCCACAGTGAAGACCTCAGTTGCGCCGGCCCTTCTCAAATCCGGCACCACCTGGTACTCGGTCCGCTGCTGGTCGACATGGATAGGCTCCGCGGTAATTTTGAAGAGGTTGATGACCGGGGCTGCGTGCAGGCAGAAGGTCTCCCTGGTCACCAGAAGGTTCGCCTTGGCCGGCCTGTCGAGATAGAAGCAGATATCGAGGGTGGCGCCGATGCCGCTTCCCGAGAGCTTTTCCAGGCCGGTCAGGTCGAAGAACAGGAACTTCTCCGGGAAACAGAAATATTCGAACAACAGGGGATAACCGGAATAGGTCCGGCCGTCGAACGGAATCAGCGCCTCGTCCGGCTCGAACCCGACCGGCCGTATAGCGTCGGCGTCCAGGGTGATCGCCTCCTGGGCGCCGACGCTGTTGGTCCAGGAGCATTCGATATGGCAGACGTTGTTGAAGAGCAATTCGTACAGGTGATGTACGTGCTGCGCGGTGCCGTTCAAAAAGAAGCGCAGGCTCTGGCAGGCGATCTGGGAGAAGCTCAGGTCGTCGCTCGTCTTTAGCTGCACCAGCAGAGACTGCTGGGCGTTGCGGACCAGTTTCTTCGGCCCGGTCAAAGCGGCGTGCGACACCTCCATCGGCCAGAGCGTTACCGGAAAACCGGTGGAAAACTGGCAGGTGATGCCGCCCACCGGCTTCGAGTAGAGCATGGTGTTCTTTTCGATCCGGTACCCCGTCGGGGCAACCGCCTGCCGGGAAGCGTCGAAGCAGACCACCGACATGGAAGGTATCGGGGCCACGTAGTGGGGATAGAGCACCTGGAACAGCGCCTCGGTGATCTCGGGGAAATGGTCCTCGATTTTCTTGTGGATCCGGCCGCCCAAAAGGGCGAAGGCCTCGATGAGCCGCTCGGTGTGCGGATCCTCGCACTTGTCCGACTCCAGCTGCAGCCTGCCGGCGATCTTCGGGTATTTCCGGCCGAACTCGGCCCCCATCTCCCGGACGAAGGTCAGCTCCCGTTCGTAGTAATGCAGCAGGTCGTCACTCATAACAGGTACGGGTTTTCATCAGATGAACATCCTCGCATTGGCATCGGATACGGTGAAGAGTATCCGAATGCAACTATTCAGCACGGTCGACCACCCACCAACCACCCAAAACATAAAGCCTCACCACAGAGGTGCACAGAAGAAAATCCAAACCGATTCATGTTTTAAACAAAAAGGCTTAGCCTTGTGTTTAAGATTTCCTCTGTGTTCCTCTGTGTCCTCTGTGGTGAGGCATTTGATTGTTTGAATTGCCTTTTCATTGCAGCCTGACAACCACTCGACTATTTCGCAACCAGGTACTCCCCTCGGTTCATGTCGAAAAAGGTATCGAAACTCACCGGTTCCGATCCCTGGTCCATAACCAGCAGTGCAGCGATCCTGAACCTGAGCCGGCGCTCCTTGGCGTCAGACTCCTCGATCCGGACCGAAACCTGCAACAGCCTCGGCTCGAACAACCGGATCGCCCTCTCGATCTCCTGCCGTAGTTCGGTCCGCACGGCTGGGCTGCCGGGATTCTTCGCGGTAAAGTCGGTCAGCCCGTAAACATAGATCGATCTGCCGAGTTCCCTGCAGCATTCGGGAAGCTCCGGAGCAAAGCATTTGGAGTTCAAAAGGTTTTCCAGGTCCCTTCGGACCGCCCGCCTGGCCTGGCTGTAGCTGATCTGGCGCTGCTGGAGAGGCTCACCCGGGTCTCCGGGTCCCAGATCGATGAGCCTGTCCAGCAGCGATCCGTTCATGGTTTTTGCTCCTAGCAGACCTTGTTGGCCTTGATGTCGAAAGCGAAGGGGACTTCGCCCGCCGCGGCTCCCTTGGCATCCTGAGCCGTGTAGGTGACCTGGAACTTGGCAAAGTTCAGGGCGACGTTCTCGGTCAGCCGGTCCTCCCCGCCCGACCCTCCGGTAGAAACCGATGAGACCAGGCAGTCGTTGAGCTTCAGCTTGAGGTACTCGAGCGGTTTCTCTCCGGCCTTGCGCACCACCAGGTTGATTTCGTGGACGTGCTGCCCGTTGCAGCACGCTTTCAGCAGCAGGGGGGACGCCTTGTCGACGTATTTCGTGAAGCTGATGTCCTGGACAGTGACCTTCCCGGCGCCGCCCCCGCCGCCCGTGTGGGCGCTCCCCGACTGCGACGCCCCCCAGCTCCAGGCCAGGACATCGATTTCGTCCTTGTGCTTGTCGTCTTGGGATTCCCCCTTGATGCCATCAATTTTGAGAAACATATCTACCGCCATGACCTTCCTCCTTTGCTAGGTTTGGTGTGCCCTGTGAATGGGCGAGTCCCCTCTGTGGTCACCCTCCCGGCAGCCTCACCCGGCCTGGGCCGGGAGGTTCGCCACCAGCCTCAGCGAGACGGTCAGCTCGTCGAGCTGGTAGTGGGGCTTCAGGAAGGCTACGGCGCGATAGGCCCCCGGCTTTTCGGGAATCTCGCTGACGTCGACCCTCGCCTCGCTCAGGGGGAACTGGGCCTTCATCTCCTGGCCGGCGTTTTCATCCAGCAGGACGAATTTCGCGATCCACCGGTTCAGGTAGTCCTCGGTCTCCTTGCGGGTCATGAAGGCTCCGATCTTGTCCCGCATCATGGTCTTCAGGTAGTGGGCGAAGCGGGAGACCGCCATGATGTACTGTAGCTGCGACGACAGTTTCGCGTTGGCATTGGCTGCGTCGGAGGCGTACCCCTTTGCCTTGTTCACCGTCTGGGTGCTGAAAAACGCGGCGTAATCGGTGTTCTTGCAGTGGACCAGCGGGACGAACCCGAGATCGGCGAACTCCTTCTCGCGCCGGTCGGTGATGGCGATTTCCGTCGGGCATTTGAGCGCCACGTCACCCTCGTCCGTCTTGAAGGTGTGCACCGGCAGGCCCTGGACCAGGCCGCCCCCCTCCACGCCCCGGATCGCCGCGCACCAGCGGTACTTGGCAAAGGCGTCGGTGAGCCTGGTGCCGACGGCGTAGGCGGCATTGCCCCAGAGATATTTGCCGTGGTCGGTACCGTCCACCTCCTCCTCGAAGTCGAACGACTCCACGGGAACCGTCGCCTTGCTGTAGGGAAGCCGCATCAGGATGTGGGGGAGTGCCAGCGCCAGGTAGCGCGCATCGTCGGAGTCCCTGAGCGACTTCCACTTGGCGTACTCCGCGCTCTGGAAGATCTTGGAGAGATCCCGGGGCCCCCCCAGTTCGGTGAAGCTGTCCCAGTTGAACATGGTCGGCCCGGCCGCCGAGATGAACGGCGCATGGGCCGCCGCCGCCAC
>DATCHY010000069.1:0-7390 GCA_036508065.1 Geomonas sp.
CTGGCGGCGCTTCTGGGCGAGAGCTCCGACGAGCTCCTGGCACGTGCCGGGCAGGTGCTGTTGCGCTACACCAAGGCCCTGCCGGGCGAAGAGGCCGAGCTGAGCGTTTTCGTCGATGGCCAGGAGCGGAAACTCTCCACCGTGAACTCCCTCGACGAGGCTGCGGTCGAGAGCCTCAGGCTCTAAAAGCCGTTCTACGTTCTACGTTCTACGTTCTACGTTCTACGTTCTACGTTCTACGTTCTACGTTCTACGTTCTAACTGCTGCAGTTCGTAGGTTGTGGTACGGCCTTACCGTGACCCCCAACCTGCCGGCTCCAGGTGCTAACGTAGAACGTTGAACGTAGAACGTGTTCACCCCCCCAGTACCCCCCTGACCCGGTTCAGCAGCTCGGCCGGGGCCAGCGGCTTGGCTATGAAGGCAAGGTCGCTCGCCAGCACCCCCTGGGCGCGGATGCGCTCCTCGGGATAGCCGCTCATGAAGAGCACCTGCACCCCCGGGCTGAGCGCCCTGATCTCGCGGTACAGCTCCAGGCCGCTCCTGCCGGGCATCACGACGTCGACCAGCAGCAGCGCGACCGAGGCGCTGTGCCGGGCAAAGTGGCGCACCCCCTCCTCGGAATCGGCGGCCTCCAGCACCAGGTAACCTTCGCCCCGCAGGACCTCCCCGATGATGGCCCGCACCTCCGGATTGTCCTCCACGACCAGCACCGTCTCCCCTCCGCTCCCCTTGCGCGCAGGCGTCATGACCAGCGGCGCCGGGGCGAACAAAGGGAGGTAGACCCGGAACACGCTCCCCTTTCCAGGCGCGCTCTCCACCTCGATGTACCCCTTGTGCTGCTCCACGATGCCGTGCACGATGGAGAGCCCGAGCCCCGGCCCGCCCCCCACCCCCTGCGCGGTGAAGAACGGCTCGAAGATCCTCTCCCTGGTCGCCTGGTCCAGCCCGGCCCCGCTGTCGGATACGCTCAGCTGCGCGTAGCGGCCCAGGGCGGCGAAACCGGTGCGCTTCAGGAATTCCCCGTCGATGGCGAAGGCCCGGGTCGAGATCCCCAGGCTGCCGCCGCCGGCCATGGCGTCCCGGGCGTTCACGGCGAGGTTCATCAGCAGCTGTTCCAGCTGGCCGCCGTCCGCGAAGATCCGCAGCGGCTCCGGGAAAAGCTCGGTTGAGAGCGCTATCCCCTCGCCGAGCACCCGGCTCAGCAGCCGGTCGACCCGCCCGACGATCTCGTTCAGATCGTGGGAGGAGGGGTGCATGGGCCGGCTCCTGCTGTAGGCAACCAGCCCCCGGGTGAGGACCGCCGCCTTCTCGGCGGACGCCACCACCTGGCCCGCGAAACGGGCGCAGGGATCCGACGGATCGCTCTTCATCTGGATCAGGCTGGCGTAGCCGATGATGGCGGTGAGGATGTTGTTGAAGTCGTGGGCCACACCGCCGGTCAGGGTCCCGAGCGACTCCATCTTCTGGGCATGCCTGAGGGCGCTCTCCATGGCGCGACGCTCGGTGATGTCCTCCTTGAGCGCAATGAAGTGGCTGACGGTCCCGCTGTCGTCCTTAACCGGGGAGATGATCGCCGCCTCGAAGTAAAACTCCCCCCCCTTCTTCTTGTTCTGGAATTCCCCGCGCCACTCCTCCCCGGCGGCTATCGTGCGCCAGAGATCCCGGTACACCTCGTCCGGCGTCGCTCCGGACTTGAGCAGGCGCGGGTTGCTCCCGACCGCCTCGGCGCTCGAGTAACCGGTGACCTCGACGAACTTCCGGTTCACGTACTCGATGGTCCCGGCGGTATCGGTGATGACGACTACGCCAGGGCTCTGCTCCACGGCGCAGGAGAGCTTTCTCAGCTGGTCCTCGGACCGCTTCCTCCCGGTGATGTCCAAAAGCGTACCGACGATCCCGCCCGGCTCAGCTTCGCCGTTGCTGAAGACCGCCTTGTAGACGATGACGTCGTGGAGGGTTCCATCGGCGTAGATCTTCTGGGTCTCGTAGCGCTGCTCCCCGCCCCGGTCCAGGAGTTCCCGGTCCGCCTCGGAGTAGACCTGGGCGAGCTCCGGCGGGGAGATCTCGAAGGCGCTCTTCCCGGCGAGCTGCGAGCGCTCAAGTCCCTGGCAAGCCTCGAAGGCGCGGTTCGCCCCGAGGTAGATGCCGGCCGCGTCCTTGTAGAAGATCGGAGCCGGAATGGCGTCCAGCAGGGCCTGCAGGAAATGGAGCTCCCGGCGCGCCTCCTGGAGCTGCCGCAGCACCAACCAGAACAGCGGCAGCGCGACGGCCCAGGCAAGCGCCAGGGTGCCGAGGAAAAAGGGGATCCCCCCGGTCCGGAACCGGCTCAGTGCGGGGGATGCCGCGCAGGCAACCAGCAGGGCTGCCAGCAGCGCCAGGGCGCAGGCGGTTTTCGCGGTGGGGCTTGGCTTCAGCATCGGTCCTCCCGGCTCACGGCGCAGCCTCGCCAGCCATGTCCTGGCTGTAGAAGCAGTAGCAGTTTCTCCCCTGCTGCTTGGCCCGGTACATGGCGAGGTCGGCGTGCCGCACGATGCCGTCCAGATCGGAGTCGTGGCTGGGATAGACGCAGATCCCGATGCTCACCCCGATGCTCGCGCTCCCCCCCTCCACGGCGAAGGGGCGGGAGAGCGCGTCGATGATCCGATCGGCCACCAGGGACGCATCGGGCTCCTCTGCCATCTTGCTCAAAATTATGGTGAATTCGTCCCCCCCCATGCGCGCCACCATGTCGCAGGCGCGCACGCACTCCTTGAGCCTCCTGCCGGCCTCGACCAGCACCGCATCCCCCGCCGCATGGCCGAGGGTGTCGTTTATCTGCTTGAAGCGGTCCAGATCTAGGAACATCAGCGCCAGCGGGTGCTGGTAGCGCCTCGCCTCGCTCACCACGTGGTGCAGCCGGTCGAAGAAGAGGGCCCGGTTCGGCAGCGAGGTGAGGGAGTCGTAGTGTGCCAGGGTCTCCAGCTTCGCCTTTGCCAGCCTGCGCTCGGTTATGTCGCGAAAGACCACCTGCAGCCCCTCCTGGCCGCGGTAGACGAAGCGGCTTGCGCCCAGTTCCACCTCGACCGTGGTCCGGTCCTGCCGCACCAGCCGCTCCTCCAGCCAGGGGGCGTCGCTGGTGCCGCTTTGCTCCACGTAGCACAGCTGCTCCTCGAAGAGTTCCTGCGAATCCCTCTGGATGAAATCGAGCATCTGCCGCCCCAGGAGCTCCTCCTGGGCGATAGCCCCGAGCATCTCGCACCCGACGGGGTTTACGA
Organism: Geomonas sp.; assembly: GCA_036508065.1. GTDB lineage: Bacteria > Desulfobacterota > Desulfuromonadia > Geobacterales > Geobacteraceae > Geomonas. The sequence continues at coordinate 3,256 of DATCHY010000069.1, forward strand.
AGACGAATCTGCGCTCGACCAGGAGCGCAATGCCGTCCAGGGAGAGCTCGACCAGGCGCCGGAACCTCTCCTCGCTCTCGCCGATCGCGGCGACCATGCGCCGCAGTTCTTCCTCCGTGCTGGCGCGCATGGTGATGTCCTGCAGAGTTTGGATCGCCGCGATCACCCGCCCGCCGCTGTCGCGGACCGGCGCCGCATCGAAGGAGAGGAACCTCTGTTTCCCCTTGAGCAGATACCACCCCTCCGCCCGGAGCCCATCCGGTATCAGGGGGGAGTCCGCGTAGCTTTGGTAGAGATCCGCCATCTCCTCGAGGCTGCCGTCCACCACGATGTCGGCGAGTACCCGGCGGGGCTCCCGGTAGAAGGGGCGCCACGGCTCGCGTCCTCCCAAAAGCTCCGCCCCGCTGACGCCGGTCAGCTCCTCGCAGGCGCTGTTCCAGATGATGAGGCGGTGCTGCGCATCAATCACGAAGCAGGGGACCGCGGTGTGCTGCAGGAGCTTTTCTGAAAATCCCTTCTCCTCCTCCAGCAAGCGCTTCTGGCTGCCGATCTCCAGCATCATCGCGTTGAAGGCCTGCGCCAGGACGCCGATTTCGTCACCCGTGGCGATCGGAATCGGGGTGTAGCCGGCGGCACCCGCCCCCCCCATCTCCCCCACCCTCCTGGTGAAAAGCAAAAGCGGGCGGGTCAGGCGCCCCATGAAGAACCAGACGGCCCAAAGCGCCAGCGGGACCACCAGCAGGAGGCTGCCGCCGACCAGGCGCCGGGCCCGGTCGATCGGGGCGTACGCCTCGGCCAGGGGGAGCTGTGCCGCCAGGATCCAGCCGGTCGAGGTGAGCCTGGTGAATGAGCTAAGCGCGGGGAGGCCGGACGGGGTCGCCATCTCGCCGCTTCCCTGGCAGCCGGCGATCGCGCGATCCAAAAGCGGGCTCCTGCCGGGCGCCAGATATCCCTTGGGGAGCAGCTCCCGGTCCCCGTGCACGATCATCTCTCTACCCTTGCTGAAGAGGAGGAAATTCCCGCCCAGGCCGACCTTGAGCCGCGCCAGGCGCCCCAGGAAGTTGGGCTCCATAAGATCTACGCGCCCCGCCAGGAGCCCGGTCATGCTCCCATCCTCGTCGAATACGGGAGCCGTGAAGATGACGATCGGGCGAGCCTCGGGCCTTGAGCTGCGAAACGGCTCAGAGATGTACGGCTTGCCCGATTCCACGGTCCGCTTGAAATAGTCGCGCCAGGAGACGTCCTTGCCGATGATCGCTTGCCACCGCGGCGAGATGGCGACCAGCACCCCCTGGCGGGAAAGAAAACCGGTGCCGTCACGAAACATCTGATGCAGGTCGGCCCGCCCGTCGAGGAAGCGCTGCATCCCGGCCGGGTCTCGGGTGAGAGCCGGCGGGACGGAGCGCGCCACGGCGACCAGTTCCCGCTGCGCCGACAGAATCTTGTCGTCCAGCTCGCCGGCCATCGCGCTGATGGCGGAGGACTGCTGGCTCGCGACGCTCGCCTTGAACTCCCGGATGAAGAACAGAAGGCCCAGGCCCGCGACGGCCGACACCACGGCGCTGATCAGGAGGAAGACGACCAGTGTCATCTTTAATTTGAGGCTGAATGGGTACATCGCTCCACCTGGGGTATGCTCTTTAGCTTGCCGCCTCGTCCTGCTGGGAAGCGAAGATCTCCTCGAAATCGGGTGCCGCCTTGAGGAAGGATTCCAGTATGCCGGGGTCGAAATGCTCCGGCATGGTACGGCCGTCCCCCTGGGTGATAATCCGGACGGTCCGTTGGTGGTCCAGGGGAGGCTTGTAGACCCGCTCGCTCCTCAGGGCATCGTACTGGTCCGCCACCATGACGATGCGCCCCTCCATGGCGGTTTCCAGCCCCCGGCAGCCGTGGGGGTAGCCGCTGCCGTCCCAGCGCTCGTGGTGGGTCAGGGCGACAGACGCCGCCAGCTGCAGCACCTTGTGACAGGAGCCCGCGAGGATCCTGCCGCCGATCAGGGTGTGGCTCTTCATGACGTCGAACTCCTCCGGGGTGAGCGGTCCCGCTTTGAGCAGGATGGCGTCCGGTATCCCGATCTTGCCGACGTCGTGCATGGCGGCGGCGATCGCGATGGTCTCCACGAAATCCTCCGGCATCTGCATCACCTGGGCAAGCCGCTTGGCATAGAGCCCGATCCGGGAGATGTGCTTCCCGGTATCCTCGTCCCGCAGTTCGGCGGCGGCAGTCAGCCTCTCGATGGTCTCCCGGCTCATGCTGCGCATCTGGTCCAGCGCGTCGCCCAGTTCCCGGGTACGCAGCTCGACGGTGCGCTCCAGCTCGATCTTGTAGTGCTTCTCGACGAGGACCAGGCGCTTGTAGTTGATCCCCTTCTCGACGGAGTGAATCAGGTAGGGCGGTTTGAAAGGTTTGATGATGAAATCGAAGGCACCCTTTTTTATGGCAGAGACCGCCATCTCCAACTCCGCGTAGGCAGTCATCAGGATCACCGGTATGTCCCGGTCGATCTCGTGGATCTTTTCCAGCAGCTCGATGCCGGTTATGTACGGCATGTTGACGTCGGTCAGCACGACGTCGGGGGTGAAGCGGCGCATCTCGGCGAGCGCGTCGAAGCCGTTTGAGTAGGGATGGACCTCGAATCCGCTCACCGTCAGGAGCATCGCGACGCTCTCCAACACATAGGGGTCGTCGTCCACCACGATGACCAGTCCTGAAGCTGCTGTTTCCATGTATAACCTCTCTGCTATCCCGGATTGTCTGTTCTATGCTTCGGCATGAACAACGGGAAACTTGAGGAGGAGTTTATAGAGTTAGGCGAGACTAATCCGGCAAGCGATTGCTATTAGAAAAAAATAGCATCCGGTACAAACAGGCTTTTACCATTCAGGATGTTTGCAGGCGGGGAAGTCTGGGCATTAGGAGTGATTCGAGGGGGGACTTTATTGCAGAAGGAGTTTTACGCTAAATAGTTACGGTTTCAGTAGGGGCACCCGCGAGGGATGCCCCTACTGAATCGGCGGTATATGTCGGGAGGCCCCTTGCGGGTAACCGGTCGCTACAGAAATCTCAATCTCAATCTTAATCTGATTACTGATTGACGGGGCCTGTCTTCAGACTTTCCTTCGGGGCTTCCGGAGCGGGAGCGGGCGCCTGCTCCTCCGTCGGCGCGGTGGGCCCCGGCTGCTGCGGCTGCGGCTGCGGCACCTCCTTGTCACCTTGCTCCGGCACCTCAGGAGCCGGCTCCGCAGCACGGGCGCTGGAGAGGTTCGCCATGACCTCCACCTTCTTGATGCTCTCGTCCACCTTCCTCTGCAGGCGCCCCACGTTCGGGGTTTCGGCGAGCGCCGCCTGGTACTCGGTCCGGGACAGCACCCCCTTGCCGGCCAGAAGCCCGAGGATCATGTTGGACCTCTTCAACACGCGGCCCAGGTTCTTATAAGGATTGTAGGCGAGCCGGGGGCCTGGGAGCATGGCGGCCAGGAAGGCGCACTCGCGCGGCGTTAGCGCCGAGGCATCCTTTCCGAAGTAATACCGGGCGCCGTGGCCGATACCGTACACCATGGGGCCGAGCTCGATCACGTTCAGGTAGAGCTCGATGATCCTTCCCTTGGTGAGTTCCTGCTCCATCCTTTTGGCGAGGTAGAGCTCCTTCGCCTTCCTGGTCACGGTCTTTTCCCGGGACAGGTACAGGTTCTTCGCCACCTGCTGGGTGATGGTGGAGGCTCCCCGGGCCAGGCTCTTCTTCTCCAGATCGTACTTGATGGCGTTCTTGATCGCCTTGACGTCGATTCCCTCGTGCCGGTAGAAGCCGGCGTCCTCGGCCAGGATCACCGCCCACTTCATCTCGGAAGGGATGCTCGCCGAGGGGGTCCAGTAGCGGTTCTTGGGGCCCACCACGAACGGGTGGTATTCGCCGTGCCAGTCCTTCACCTGGATGGTGAGGTTCACCTTGCGGTCCCTGAGCTCGGCCACCGGCGGCAGCAGGTAGAGGGAAACGGCGAGGTAGAGAAGGAGTGCGCCGAGGGCCCACTTGAAGTACCTTTTCATGCCCGCTCTCCGATGCGGGGAGCGCCGGCGCTCCGGCCGGCACCCTTTCCGGCCATTGCCGAGGCCATGACGAGGGCGGCCTTCATGCTCT
>DATCHY010000070.1:0-2918 GCA_036508065.1 Geomonas sp.
CGCCGATGCGCGTGTTGCTGATGCTGCCAGTTCTGATGGCTTCGCGAAGCCAGCTTCACGGCGCGCCGTGGAACCTGCGCGGGTCGGGTCGAGTCCCGCAGCAGTCCCTCGTTGATCCTTGCCACCTCCCAGGGCGGAGCCAGCCCCTGGTCGTCGCCAGGCAACTTGAAATTAGCCGCGGCAACGGTGGAGACGTCCCTGCGCAGCTGATTGAAATTCCGTTTATCCCGGTAATTCACCCTGTTGGTCAGCAGGATCACGAACAGGTCCTGCTCTGGATCTATCCAGATCGAGGAACCGCTGTAACCGGTATGCCCGAAGGATATCTCGGAAAAGAAGCTACCCTTCGGTGCGGAAAAGGGGGAATTCATGTCCCATCCCAGCCCGCGCTTCACGGCGCCGTTATTGGAAAGATAGGGGGAGGTCATCTGGCTCACCACCCCTTCGGAAAGGACGCGCCTGTTGTCGAGCACGCCTTTGCCAAGGATCATGCGGGCATACCGGGACAGATCGTAGGCTGAGCCGAACAGGCCGGCGTGTCCCGCGACACCTCCGAGGCGGCGCGCGTTCGGGTCCTGCACGACCCCGCAGCTCGCTCCCGAGGTCGGGGCAATGGCACCGACGCGGTCCCGCGGCGGGAGGAACATGGTTTCAGTGGTGCCGAGCGGTCCGTAAATCTGTTGCTGGCAAAACACATCAAGTGTCTCGCCCGAGACCCGGCGCACCAGTTCTCCCAGCAGGATGAAATTTATATCGGCATAGTGGAAGCGGCTGTTCGGCCGTATCCGGTGTTTCTGCTCCGCAGCCTTCCGGACGGCGCTTTGTATGGAGTGCTCAGGCCCCACCGTGATGTCTTCCAGCCCGGAGGTGTGGGTAAGGAGGTTGAGGATGGTGACCTCCTCGTGTCCCGTGTCGGCGAATTCCGGGAACCAGCGGGACAGCGGATCCGACAGGGCGATACGTCCCTCGTCCAGCAGTTTCATCACGGCCGGAGTGGTGGCGATCACCTTGGTAAGCGAGGCGAGATCGAACATGGTGCGCTCGCTGATGGGCGGCGAGTCGGCACCCGCATTGAGCCGTCCCCTGGCCGTGGTGGAGAGGATGCCGTTATGGTTGCCGATCACGGCGACGCCGCCTGCAATCAGGTTTCGGGAGATGGCGCGTTCCAAAAGTTGGTCAAGTGTGGCGAAACGGCCCGGAACCGTATTTGGGGAGACGGCGCGTTCCAAAAGGCCGGGGGTGGCGGAACGGCCTGCACCGGCCTTGGGGGAGATATCGCGATCCGAAAGGTAGATCGGGGCGGATTGGTCCGGATGATCAGACTCTTGGGAGATGGCGCCCTCGGCTGCGGGGAGAACGGAATCCGGCTCCAGGGTGATAACGTGTTCCGAAACGGGGAAGCCCCGATCCGACGACCCGTCCGAGGAGGCGTATGAAAGCGATGCGGAGAATAACTGACACAGCACGAGAGCGGTGAGAAAGAGTCGCACGATAGACCTTTATGTTTCGAGAGTAGACAAGCGATCGAGACCTTCGAGCGAGGACTACGAGATGAAAGTATAAAAATTACTTCGTGCTAACGCTATTACGGATTATGGATCATTGGCGATTTATTGAGTATGGGTACAAGATACAGTAATACCGCGGAAAGTTCTGTGATGTGGGTCACCATTTCCGACGACAACGGTTATGGAGCAGGCGGAGATCCAGAGGCGGGATGGACTGGGATCAGGGCGGGGAGCGGCAACAACTGTTGCACAGGTGGTCAGAACCTGTGACGGATTCCGGTGGACAGATTGAGCCCTTTGTACTGAGAGTCAAGAGTATCAAAATGAAGCGGGGGCGTGGCGTAATGATGGTACACGAAATCGAGCGAGGTCTGCCGACCCAGGGCTAGCGCGAATCCGGCGATCCCCTGGTAGGCGACCGACAGCTCCTGGCCAGAGTTCCAGAGCGTCCTGCCGTTCGAGGTCCCCCTGCCAAAGTTAACCACCGCGCATCCCAGGCCGGCCCCGATGAAGGGCGTGACGGCGGTCCGGGTCACGAAATCGTAATAGGCGTTGGCCATGAAACCGCAGGACCAGATGTTGCTGTCGACCTGGACCGGAGCGCCGGAGGTGTGGAACTTGTCGGTCGTTACCCGTCTGAAATTCAGCTCGCCTTCGCCGCGCAGGCCGCTGCCGAACTGGTAGCCGCCGACGGCCGCGAGCCGGAAACCCGGGTTGTAGGAAAGCTTTGCACCGGTGCCGGCTGGCTCGACGCTGACATGGCTCTCGATCGGCAGGAACATCCCCGCCCCCCCTCCGACATAGGCTCCTGCGGCACCGGCGTGCGAGACGGACGCCATCAGCGACAGCGACAGCACTGTTCCGGCAAGGAGTTGCCCCGGCTTTTTCATGATTCCTCCCGGCAGCCCCGCACTTCATCCAGCCTTGGGGCTCGCGCGCGATCAGCTTCCTGGCAATCCTACAACTTTTCCGTCCCCTTTCAGGAAAGGGAGCCCCGGAAATAGATCCCGGGGCTCCCTCATTTCCTAATCACTGCTTCTACTACCGTTATGGCCAGCCAATGCTGCTGACGGCCCTACTTCATGCTGGGCAGATCGTGCACGTCGAGGTGGCAACCGAGGCATTTCGGGAACCTCTCCAGAATCGCCTTCGGATGCGGTGCCTTGTGGCACTCGGTGCACTGCGGAATGTAGCCGTGCCTGGTCTTGTGGCATGTGGCGCAGTTCACCTTGGAGTGACGGCTCGGGGTCGCCTTCCACTTGGCGTACACCTTGGTGTGGCAGGAGCCGCAGGTGGCAGCCGGTTCGGTGACGGTGTAGGTCACCTGCTTCGGCTTGTGCACCGAGTGGCACTTGACGCAGGTGGAATACTCCTGTCCCTGGTAGTGCGGCTTGTGGCAGGCGGAGCAGG
>DATCHY010000071.1:0-8065 GCA_036508065.1 Geomonas sp.
CCCCCGCCTCGCCCGCCACCGCCCTGGCAAGGAGCGTCTTCCCGGTGCCGGGTGGGCCGACCAGCAGGACCCCCTTGGGGACCTTGCCGCCTATCTGCTGGAATTTTTTCGGCTCCTTCAGGTACTCGACCACCTCGCGCAGCTCCTGCTTAGCCTCCTCCATCCCGGCCACGTCCGCGAAAGTGACGTTGATCCGCTCGGAGCTGTAGGTCTTCGCGCCGGAGCGGGCGAAACCGCCCATCATGCCACCGGGTCCCTGGCTCTTCATCCCCCTCATGACGAACCACCAGACCCCCAGGATAAGCAGCCAGGGGAGCAGGTAGATGAACAGGTTGCCGGCGGCGGAACCCTCGGCCGGGTGCACCAGCACCTCCACCTTGTGCGAGGCGAGCTCCGGCAGCAGGGTCGGGTCCCCCAGGGAGGGGAGGTTGCAGTTGAAGAGGACGGTTCCCACCAGCTCCTTCTGGTCCGGAAGTGCGGGCAGCATGACCTTGGCACGGAACTCGCCCTTGACGCTGTTCCCCCTGAGGGTCACTTTCTTCACATTGCCCGCGGCGAGTTCGTCCCTGAAACGGCTGTAACTGATCTCGGCACCGCGCTCGGCCGTCTGTTTCACGATGGCACCGTAAAACAGGTCGAGCAGCAGTACGAGCAAAGCGGTTATCAGCAATGGCCTCCAGATCGTTTGCCCCATGAGAAGGCTCCTCCGGCATCGAATGACTGCTATCCCAAGGGTATTCTAACCGAGAAAGGGCGCATTACAAGGCTTGTCGCAAGAAGGGAGGGGTCAGCAGCGCTCCAGCCGGTAGGCTCCGAAGCCGAAGGAGGCACCCTTACCGAGGTGCGTCGCGCTTCCCAACTGCAGCAGCAGATGGAACGGCTCCAGATCGCCCTCGAAGCAGGCAGCGCCGACCAGCCCGGCGGGCCGTCCGCTCCAGGACTGCAGACGGCAGTTGGAATCGAGCGTCCTGACCGCCTCGCTGGCGAGGGAGAGCCAGCGGTAATCAAGCGGCAGTTCCACCCCCTCGTAATAGTAGGCAAGAGAGGAGACCCGGCGCATGAGCACCCGGGCCAATTCCGAAAAGCTGAAGCGCCTGAGCAGGCGCCCCTCATGGGTGAGCTTCAGCGGGGTGACGAAACAGACGGCGACCCGGTCCGGAAGCAGCGGTCCGGCGCCGGTCGGGTCGAGCGCGCTCAGAAGGGGGAGCGCCGGATGATTCCCGGCCGCGATGGCTGTTCGTGCGCCCCCCGGGCACTCCGCCTCAACCTTGACCAGCGACGCGTGCATCCCGTCCAGGAGCAGTTTCACTGCGGCAAGATAGCAGCCCAGATGCTGAACCGCGCTTCCGAACAGGGTAAGGGAACATTCGAAGCTACTGCCGCCGTTCGGCGTCGGCAGGAGCACCGGGAACTCGAATACGAAAGGAAGCGGCGGCTTCTGATGGCGTTTTACCGCGTCGGGATCCCGCGCTATTTTTTGACCGAAATTGGCGGGATAGGGGCAGCTTGCGACCGAAGGGCAGCCGGTGCAGTCGAGCCTCCGGCAGGAAATCGCCCTCCGGAAGGCGGCATCGAAGTCAGAACGGCAGGCGTAGAGAGCGTAAGGGTCGGCAAGGTCCTCGTTCAAGGTGAAGGTGAAAAAGAGTTTTACATAATGTAGTTCCACGGCTGACTCCCCTGTCCCCTTTATACCGGCACCGGGGTTGCGACGCAACAAAATTGGCCGCAGGTGCCCAGACAAAAAAGTGGCCCCCCGTGATGGAAGGCCACTTTTTGGCTACGCGTGATGCCGATGTAATCCCGTTATCGCTCCGGTCCGGGGGATCGCACCCAGGTACTACTTCTGGTGAATCGCGCTAAGCTGCCACGGGTTATTGCCGACCGGCCTCGTGAAGGTCCAGAACTCCTCGAACTTGATCGGCTCGGTCTTGCTACCGGCAAGGACGGCCCCCGTGGTGTCGTCCGTGGTGTAATCCAGCAGGTTCGCATATATCATGGCGGTGATGAAGTCCTTGCCACTCTCCTGCCACGCCTCGGAGATTTCCACGCTTCGCACCGCGATATTCTCCAACCGGTTCACCCTCTTCTCTTGCAGCAGCTTGTCGATGTCGCGTTGCACGATGCCGCGCATCTCGTCGGTCAGAAGGCCGGCGACGCCGGCGAGGTCCCGGTTCATCCAGGCGCCCTGAACCTTGAAGAACATGTCCATGACGTTGTCGTTGAACCGCTTCTCGTCGAATGAGGGGTCCATCTGCCTGATGTGGGAGAGCCCTTCCTCCAGTTCATCCCGAACCGGCTCATAGCTCTGGCTCTGATCCTGGCCGCCTGGGTTCTGGTAGTCGTTGAGCTGAACTAACTTGCCATAGTTCCCACCGCTACGGCCCTCGTCATCCCGCTTTTTTTTAATGAAACGGTAGATCATGTAGCCGATCCCCGCCAGAAGCAGGATCTCGAAGAGCCCGATGCCACCGCCGCCTCCGCCACCATACCCGCCGCCAAAGCCGAGCGACCTGAACAGCATGCCGCCCAGCATGCCGCCGGCCATGCCGCCCAGGAGGCTGCTGCCGAAATTGCCGAACAGACCTCGCGAGGGCTGCTGATAGGGCGGCGTCACGGGACTGGCCGGCCGGGAAGGCGCGTACTGCCGGGATGGGGACGTCTGGGACGGCGGAGCTACCGGCCGGGAGTAGCTCCTCGACCCCCTGCTCCCCATGGAGCCGCCGCCACCGAGCCTGGCCTGGGCGTTCTGCTCTACGACCAGGAAGCTGGTCACCAGTAGCGCCGCCAGCATTGTCAACAGCCTGATATTTCTGTTCATCGTCATGCTCCTTTTTTGTCCTCTGTATCCTTTGCCCACTCTAGGAGGTGGCGCCCGATGCCCGATCGCCAGCCAACCTGAGTTCCAGATAACTCCGCACGCGGTCCAAAACCTCAACGACACGCTTTTCACTGGGGAGGGTGGCCGCCAGCTGTTCCAGCACACCCCGCTCCTTGACCAGCCGCAGGGTACTCAGGAAATTAATATCATAAACCCACGACAGTTGCAGCAGTTTAAAATCGTGCAGGCTTTTCAGCATCGACAGCTGCACCATGTTCCCAGCGCCGACTGCCGCCAGCACATCGGGGGAGCAGTCGGGGAGGTCCGGGAAGCCGAGACCGGCGGCAGAGGCCCGCTCGTGCTCCGGGGCGTAAAAATATTCGATGAAGACCCGCCAGATGTCCAGCTTGTCGGCATCACGCACCAGGCGCAGCAGGTCCTCGGCCTCAGGCGGTAGCCCGGAGGGGATCTGGAACACGTTGTGGAGCCGCACCGCGATGAGCACGCTATCGCGCTCGCCCTTCGGGAGAAAATCGAGCAGGGAGCTCTGCGTCAGAATCCGTGCCGAGAGATGGGCATGGTTTACCGACTCGCTGTCCTTGAAGGTCCGGAACTCCTGGTACTGGGGGAAGCGCCCCAGGTCGTGGCACATGGCAGCCAGCTCGGCAAGCATCAGGCGCCGTTCTCCCCCGCCCTGCGCGATCAGTCGCGCCGCCTCGCAGACCTTGCGGGTATGAAGCTCCTTCAGGTCGAAGTTGCGCTGCACCTCGTCATCTGCGCTGCGGAAGGAACTGCAGTAGGAGGCAAACCAAGCCTTGAGGGATGCCAGGTCAGTCACCGATGCAGCGTCAATCATCGTTCCCCTTCTTGACGACGTACTCGGCGAACTCGGCCATGACCTTCGACTCGTCTCCGCCCTGGTAGGAGATCACACTGCGCAGATGCGCGAAGGAATCGAGGTCCATCTTGTCGAAGGCGCAACCGATCCCCCCCGGCATATGCCTCGCCACGGTCCCGCTCACGTTGATGACCACCGGGTCTATCGTGGCGGAGAGGTAGATGGTGACCTCAATCGGCGTCCCGATCGGGAGGAGCTGATCCGTCTCGAGGTACAGCCCGTGCAGGCTCACGTCCTTTACCTCGCCCTTGAGCGCCACTCCTTCTGCTTGCAGCAGCGCTGAGACCTTGAAATCGACCCGGGTGAAGTTCCGCCTTTCTTGCATGACAATCCCCTTTCTGCAGCTCTTTAAAAAAAGGGGGCAATAAGCCCCCTTAGATATTTGCGTCCGCTGCGTATGGCCTGCCTAGTCCTCGAAGTTGCCGGCCGGCCCCTTGTCCTTGGAGAGCCCCTCCGCCCGTCTCGGGAGGAGTTCGCGGGTCCACTCGGCAGGGTTTTCGATCCGGCGCCCCTTGGGTCCCAGGTCGTAGCTGCCGGCCTTGAGGATGGCGGCGATCCCGAGCGGCGCGGTGTCCGCGGAATTGAACACCTCGGTGATCAGCTTGTAGGCGAACGCTTCCACCCGCGCCGCCATCCGCTCGCGCGCCTCTTTGGGCTGCGCCAGGAGCTTGTTCTCGAACGGGAGGTTGAGGTTCTTGTAATCCCCCTTCTTCCACCCCTTGGAATCGGCGAAGGCGACCATCTCGGCCCAGAGTTCCTCGGTCATCCCCTCGCCCTTCACCTTGACGAAGTTGCCGTTGGCGTCGAGCTTCGCGTTGCCATAGTCGTTCACCTCGAGGCCCCAGGAGATCATCTGCAGTGCGGTGGCTACGTTCGCCTTGGTGGTGCGGGTCTTCGTGGCGATAGCGCGCAGCCTTTCAGAGCTGTTGCCGGAGGTGCCGTGCTGTGCGCCATTAACCCCGTACGACTTGATCGCCTCGTGGATCTGCGCGGTCAGCTCGACCTGGATCCCCGTGTCGCTCGCCTCGATGCCGTGCGTGGTGCCGTTATTGAGAGCAATCCAGTCCGGGAACACGTCGTGTGCGTTCAGCCCCTGGATCAGGAAGAGCGCCTCGGGAACCGTCGAGAGCCCCTCCTTTCCCTTGATCTCGCCGACCTCGGTCTCGAGACCGGCCCAGGCCGGGATGCATCCGGCCAGTTCCAGGTTGGCCAACAGGTTCTGTTCGTCCGGAAGATGGGAGGCGTCGATGGCGATCGAGGTGATCCCGGCGTCGAACATGCTCGGGATCTCACCCTTGGCCGCCGCCACGTCTGCGTCGCCCTTGATGCCGTAATGGTCGGCATGAATGGCGACCGGGACCGTGATGCCGAGCTCGTTGCAGACCGCGTCCACCTGGCGCGCCATGTTCCAGTAGTTCACCGGGCAATACGCCTTCTGCCCCCCCTCCGACTTGGCGATCTCGATGATGACCGCGGCGTTCGCCTTCTGGGCCGCGGCAAGCACCCCGCGGATGACGAAGTGATTCCTGGCATTTCCGGCCAGAGCCAGGGCGTGCCCCTTGGCGTTCATGGCCCGGTCGATCACCTTGCCGCTCACGATGAGGGCCTTGGAATTGGGAAAAAGCCGCGCCACGTTGGGGGGCCGGCCTATCTCAAGGGCCTTTGCGAAATCTGAAGCTGTTGCTGGCATGTCTCCTCCTTTTCGCTCGAATAATTGTCTCATTGCACTGCATAGCAAAAAACGACTATCTTATAACATCTTAATGCTCGAAACGCAAGGTAAGTTCCACTACCGGCCGATGGTGAATTCTCCCGCACCTGCTCCGGCAAAACGGCCGCTGCCGAGGTACTCACCGCGCCAGAAGGCGGCGGCCTCTCCCGGCGGCAGGCCCGTCTCGACGGGGGCGAAGGTAAAGGTGAGGGGCGGGTCATCGGTGCGGGCTCCGCCGGTGAGGGTGAGCGGATGGCGGGAAAGGGTCGGGAAATCCCCGCGCACCGCTCTCGCTGCCGCTCCCTGCGCCAGGGTGCCGGCGGAAACCAGGTACTGCACCCCCTTCTCGGCGCGGAGGAGCCTGGCATGCAGCGTCAGTTCGCCGGATACATCGCCCGACCAGCGAAAATCGTAGCTCGGGATCCAGCGCTCGCCGCTGGTGAGATACGACAGCCGCGCCCTGCCGCCCGAAAGCCAGATCCGCGCCACAGCGGCACCCTTTCTCGCCGCCGCCAGTTCAGCCTCCAGGGCATCGAGGGAGCGCTGGCATTTGCGCTTGCCCCGGTAGACCGACTCCAGCTGGGCCAGGGCGAATTCGGTCCCCTGCTGCAGGGAACTTACCGGATCGGGGTTGGCCTTGGTCTTCCTGGGAGCCTTGCCGCTTTGGGATTTCACTGCGGCGCTGAAGATCTCCTCCCGGCTGGAGAGCGCCTGCATCCTGTCCTGCAGTTCGCCCTTGCGATCCTCGAGCCGGCCGATCTCACGGGCGTGACGTCGGTCCCGGTCCGCGGGGACCAGTTCCACCCTCAGCACGCTCCCGCCCCCAAGAGGCTTGACCCGGAGCGATCCCGACTGGAGGGAGTCCGGCAGCGCGTACTCCAGGTAGCCGTCGACAGCGGCAACCTCCTGCTCCACCTTGGCGCCGTCCAGGTAGAGAGTGACGCACCTCTGGCCGGCGCTGGCCGATTGGCACACGAACAGCAGAATTCCACAGCAAAGCGGGATCAGGCGCATGCGGCACCTCTCAAGGGACTGACGGTGGGGCTCTCAAAACCCAAAGGACAAATGTACCTGTTCCCGGCGCCTTTGCAAGCGCACCCCGGGGATTGCTACTTTGCTGCCTCCAGAAGCTCAACCTCGAAGATCAGCGTCGCGTTCGGCGGTATCACCCCGCCGGCGCCCGCCGCTCCGTAACCGAGCAGGGAAGGGATGATGAGCTTTCTCTTCCCCCCCACCTTCATGGACATGACCCCTTCGTCCCAGCCGGGGATCACCTGGCCCGCGCCGATCCGGAACACGAAAGGCCGGCCGGTGTCGCGGGAGCTGTCGAACTTCTTGCCGTCTTCAAGCCATCCGGTGTAATGCACGGTCACGTCTTTGCCGGAGGTGGGTACGGCGCCCGTCCCAACGACGAGGTCGGTATAGGAAAGCCCCGAGGCGGTCTTTACCGCGCCGGCTGCGGTCTGAGAACCGGCACCCTTTTCCGGGGCGGTCGCCGCCTCTTTCTGCGAGCAGGCCGGGATGGCAATGGCCACGATGAGCAGCAGCAAAACGATAAACTTTTCCACATTCCGCATGAAACATTCCCCCATCAGCTGTTTTTTTGCTTTCTCTGTGTATCTACAGTGGTTAGGCTTTTTGCTTGGTGACTATTGGTGCTGTTACATGTTTGCCCCGGCCACCCGCGCATCCGGTTTAGTCCAGGAGATGCAGGAACAGGCCGCTTCTCAGTTTGGGCTCGAACCAGGTCGATTTGGGAGGCATGATCTTGTCCTCATCGGCAAGCGACATCAGCTCCTCGATGGAAGTGGGAAAGAGCGAAAACGCCACCTGGTACTCGCCGGAGTTTACCACCCGCTCCAGTTCCGCGACTCCGCGAATGCCGCCCACGAAATGGATGCGCTGGTCCGTGCGCGGGTTGCGCACTCCGAGCACCGGGCTTAGCAGGTTGTCCTGCAGTATCGAGACGTCCATGGCCGCCACCGCATCACCCTCGGCGAAGGAACCCTCGCGGGCGGAGAGCTCGTACCACTTGCCGGACAGGTACATGCCGAACTGGTGGCGCCGGGCCGGGCTGAGCGCGCCGGTAATCGGAGTCACCTCGAAGCGCTCGGCAACCCGTGCCATGAACTCCGCGACGCTCCTGCCGTTCAGATCCTTCACCACCCGGTTGTACGGCATGATGGTCATCTCGTTGTCCGGGAAGATCACCGTCAGGAAGAAGTTGTACTCTTCCTTTCCGCTATGCTGCGGATTGGCATTTTTCCTCAGGTCACGAACGCGGCTCGCAGCGGCGCTCCGGTGATGACCGTCGGCAACATAGAGCGTCGGGATCGCCGCAAAGCGCGCCGTGAGCATCTGGATCTGGGCGCCGTCGGCAACAGTCCAGAGGGCGTGGGAGACCCCGTCGTCAGTGGTGAAATCATACAGCGGCGCTTGGGAGGTGATCTTCCCGATGGCCTCCGTGATGACGCAATCGTTGCGGTAGGTGTAGAAGACCGGCTCGTCGTTCGCGTTCAGCGCGTCGATATGGCGTACCCGGTCCTCCTCCTTGTCCGCCCTGGTCAACTCGTGCTTCTTGATGGCGCCGCTTTGGTAGTCATCGACCCCGGCGCAGACCACGAGCCCGGTCTGAGTT
>DATCHY010000072.1:0-11497 GCA_036508065.1 Geomonas sp.
ACGCAAGGCGCAAAAGCGATGAAGAGTTGCAGCATCTGCAAAACCGATTTCGACGAAAACGCCCCCAACTCGCTCTACGCAGAGGCGGGCGAATGGCTCGCCGGCGAGCTCTGGAACGACGCCGGCGAACTGTGCCAGGGCTGCCTGGAGAACCGGGCCCGCCTCTCCATGATGTACTGCCACGAGATGAACACCTAGAGCCGCAAGGTTAGCGGCGCAGCAGCGATTTTTGGAGTCTTTATGGAAAGAATCACCCGGGACGGCATCACTTTGACACTGGCAAGCCCCATCGAACTGCCGCTTCGCTGGGTAGGGGACGATGAGCTGCTCAAGCAGCTTCTGGCGGCGTGGATGGTGATCGACGATCGGGACATCCCCTTCAACCCGCGCCTGATCGGAAAGCCCGGGGTCGGCAAGACCACCCTGGCTTTCGCCGCGGCGAAAAGGCTGGGGAGGCAGGTCTACCTGTTCCAGGCCACCATGGACACGCGCCCCGAGGACCTGATCGTCACACCCGTCATCGGGCCGGGAGGCTCCATCCAGTATGCCGCCTCCTCGCTGGTCTCCGCCATGCTGCAGGGGGGCGTGCTGATCCTGGACGAGGGGAACCGGATGAGCGAGAAGGCGTGGGCCTCGCTCGCGCCGCTTCTGGATGACCGGAGGTACGTGGAGTCGATCATCACCGGCCTGAGGATTGCCGCGCACCCCGATTTTCGGATCGTGGTCACCATGAACGAGGACTCCTCCACCTTCGAGGTGCCGGAGTACATCCATTCAAGGCTCCAGCCGCAGATCTACATCGACTTCCCTCAGGCCGGCGAGGAGCTGGCGATCCTGAAGGAGAACCTCCCCTTCGCCGGGAGCGCCATCCTCGGTTACGTGGTCGAGTTCCTGCAGAGGGGGCACGCGGCCGACGAGCCGTATTCGGTGCGGGACGGGATCAACATCGCGCGCTACGCGCTGAAGATGATGGCCGCGACGGAAAAAGAGCCGCTGGAACTGCTCCCGCTGGCGGTCGAGAGGATCCTCGGGGAAGAGGCGCTCAGGTACCTGAAATAACCACCATGCCCGACAGACTCCATCTCGAAAATTTCGGCAAGGTCCATGCCCTTCCGATTCTCCACTACCGCATGGAGTTCGCCCACCTGGTGCGTGAGGCGGTTTCGGCCCTGAGGCCCGACTGCATCGCCATCGAGCTGCCGCAGACGCTGGAGGCCCCCTTCCTGCGCGGGGTCCGGCGCCTCCCGGAGCTCTCGGTGCTCTCCTACCAGGAAGGCGAGCAGTCCGTCTTCCTGATCATCGAGCCCGCCGACCCGCTGGTCGAGGGGGCGCGCCTCGCGCAGGAGCTGGGGATCCCGCTCCACCTGATCGACGCCGACCTGGACGGCTACCCGGCCCATGACGAGCCGCTCCCCGATTCCTACGCCGTGCAGCGCATCGGCCTGGAACCCTTTTACCGCGAGGTCGCCAGCCTGTATCGCGGCACCACGCCGGGCGAGGAGGACCTGCGCCGGGAGCGCTGCATGGCGTTCCGGTTGCAGCAACTCGCCTGCGACCACGACAGGATTCTCTTCATCTGCGGCATGTCGCACCTGGAGCGGATCCGCGACCTACTCCCGCACCCCCTGGCCCAACCGCTCACCCGTGTGAAGCGCGACGGCGTGACCCTCTCCAACCTGCACCCCGATTGCTGCCACGAGATTCTCGCCGAATACCCGTTCCTCTCCGCGCTCTACGAGACCAGGAGGTCCCCGCTCCCGCCCGAGCCCGCGCCCGGCGGCCCGACGCTGCGCAAGAGCTTCCACGCCTTCGAGCTGATCGCCGGCGGGAAAAAGGCGATCCCCGAGGAGGCCGTGCTGGCCGAGTCGGTCCGGCGCAGCGCGCGCCGGATCGGGGTAGAGGGGGAGATGCCGGACCGCCAGAAGATCATGTTGAGGCTCTTTCTGGAGGCGGCGCGCCACTACAGCCAGGAGACCGGGGAAAAGGTGCATTACTGGCAAAAGCGGGCCTTCTTCCGGTTCACCCGCAACTACGCGCTCCTGTCCCGGGCGCTTCTCCCCGACCTGTTCCAGATGCTCGCCGCCGCCCGGGGCTGCCTGGACGACAACTTCGCCTACGCCTTTTTCCGGCTCGCCTCCTGCTACCCCTGGCAGCGGGAGGTAAGCGACCTGCCGACCCTGCGGCTCTCCGCCGTCGACCTCTGGTCCGCCAGCCGCAGGATCCGTTTCAGGCCCAGGGAACAGGGGCGCGGCAAGGGACGATCGGTCCTCAAGATGATGAACCGGAAGAAAGAGAGGACGCCCGGCGACTGGCTGAAAGGTTTCGACGACCCGTCCATCTGCTCCTACCCTCCGGAGGATCTGACCATCGAGGAGTACGGCAGGAACCTGAAGCGGATCGGCTCCCGGCAGTTGAGCGAGGAGGGGGGCCGGTGCGAGCCGTTCACCGCCTCGCTGCTGGACGGCATCGACATGCGCGAGACCATCCGCAACCTCCACGCGGGGAAGATCTACGTCAGGGAAAACCGGCGGGTGAGGGGCGGGATCGGTTGCGTGGTGGTGGTCTTCGACGAGGACCGGGGCAGCGCCAGGTTTCCCTACTGCATGACCTGGCTCGGCGAGCACGAGCAGGAGTCGGACATGGCCTTCTACGCCACACCGCCCTCGGGGAACATCGTGGGTCCCGGGATCTCCCGCTGCGAGTACGGGGGCTTTCTGCTATCCTATCCGCCGCGCCGGATGAACGACGTCTGGAACGACAGCGATTACAGCGGCGCGCTGGGCAAGGGGGAAGTGCTGCTGATGGCGGCGCTCGATTACTCCCTGGAGAAGGACATCGTCTACGCCGGGGCGCAGCCTCCGCGCAGCTACCTGAAGCAGCAGGCGGCCAGGCTCGGCAAGCGGATCATCTACCTGCCGCTTGGCAGCCTATCCCCGGTGACGCTCAAGAAACTGCGGGTTTTCCACATACTGTACGGCCGGGACAAGCGGGATATCGCCAAGGATTACGTCTGGTGAGCCGCATCATCATCCCTTCCTGAGCACCCGCTTGTCGCCGAGGCGGATGGTGAGCTTTTCCTGGTCGAAGAATTCCAGCAGCGGAATCATGAACTTACGGGACAGCCCGGTCAGGTCCCTGAAATCGGACGGGGTGATCTCCCCCTTCTCCCTCAGGTAGGCGATCAGCTTCTCCCGTATCTCTGCGAGCGCCCCCGGCGCATAGAATACATCCCCCTTCACCTTGGCAGCCCTTCCCTCGCGGCAGAGCAGGTTGGCATGGTCCAGGAGCTGCTTTTCGGTGCAGTTGAGAGCGCCGCACAGCTCCTTCAGCGTCGGCGGCTCTCCCCCACCCTCCCTGAGCGCCTCCTCCAGGGCGGACTGGAGCCCCGCCTGGTCCTGGCTCACCCCGGCCTTTCGCCCGGGAAGCCGGACGATATCCCGGTCCGAAAGCGCGGCACCCTCCTTCTCGAGGCTGGCGAGCAGAGGGCCGAAGAAGCGCGGGTCGCTCCGTTTCGGTATGCGTGATTTGAGCTCCTCCCTGCCGATCCCGTCCTGCATCGGGTTCTCCGCAAGATAGGAGCGGAGCTCCTCGGCAAGCCGCTTTTTCAGAGCCGCGAAGGCGTCCCTGCCGAGGAAGACCCGCGGCTCCTTCACCACCTGGAGTACGGCGCCGCTAGAGAGGAGCGGCGCGACTGCCGCCTCGATCCTCTTCCCCGACATGCCGCTCCGGTTCACCATCTCAACCATCGAAAGGCCGGAATAAAGCGACGACTCCACCAGGAGCCGGATCCTTTCCTGGTCGCTGCCGGTCTCGGCCGCGGCGAGAAGCTCCAGCGCCTCAGCCGAACGTCTCCTGCGGCGCGGCGGCGCCGGGTCGAGCACCGTCCCTCCCCCGAGAGTCGCCTGGGGCGAGTAGGTCCGCACCACGAAAGGGTCACCCGGCAGGAGCAGCACCGGCCTGGCCAGGCGCAGCTGAAGGTAGCAGCTTTCGCCGGGCTGGAGCGCATCGCGGTCAAAGAGTATCACCTTTGCCGGGACCTCGTAGGTGGCGGAGTGGAACCTCAGCGTCGCCCGGTGCTTGAGGTCCTTCGTTGCCGAGGCGAGGTAATGAAGCCGCACGTCGACCGCGCTGGTCGGCCGGTACAGCCCCCTCGGCACGACGACGTCCCCGCGCTGCACCTCGCTGTGCTCGACCCCCTGCAGGTTCACCGCCAGCCTCTCGCCGGCGCCGCCCCGTTCCACCTTGGCGCCGAAGGACTGCACGCCGCGCACCCGGCAGGCTTTCCCGCTCGGGAGGACCTCCACCTCGTCGCCGACCGAGATGCCGCCGGAAAGAAGCGTCCCGGTCACCACGGTGCCGAATCCGGTAACGGTGAAGACGCGGTCGACCGGGAGGCGAAACGGAGCGTCCACCCTTTTCTGCTCGATCTCGCCGGCCAGCCGCGCCAGCTCCTGCTTCAGCTCGGCGATCCCGTCGCCGGTGCGCGAGGAGAGCGCGACGATCGGGGCTCCCGCCAGGAAGCTTCCCGCCAGGTAATCCCGCACCTCCTCGGTCACCAGGTCGAGCCAGTCCGGTTCCACCAGGTCCTTCTTGGTGAGGACGACGATCCCCCTCTTGACGCCGAGCAGCGCGCAGATCTCCAGGTGCTCGCG
This sequence comes from Geomonas sp., assembly GCA_036508065.1. GTDB lineage: Bacteria > Desulfobacterota > Desulfuromonadia > Geobacterales > Geobacteraceae > Geomonas. The sequence goes on from DATCHY010000072.1 coordinate 4,653, forward strand.
GGTCTGCGGCATGATCCCCTCGTCGGCGGCTATCACCAGCAGCACCAGGTCCATGCCGCCCACGCCGGCGACCATGGTCCGCACGAAGCGCTCGTGGCCCGGGACGTCGACGATCCCGAAGCGCAGGCCCCCCGGCAGCTCCAGGTGGGCGAAGCCGAGCTCGATGGTGATGCCGCGCGCCTTCTCCTCCTTCAGCCGGTCCGTGTCGATGCCGGTCAGCGCCTTCACCAGCGAGGTCTTGCCGTGATCGATATGCCCGGCCGTGCCGAGAATCAAGTGTTTCATTATCGGGTACTCCATGAAACGGGTTAAGGCGTTAAAGGCAAACCATTTGCCACGGAGAAAGTCTGAGAAAATCTGAGGAAGCTTAAGTCTACGGCCCAATCAACTCCATGGGTTACCAACAGGCAGTCGAGTGACAAATCTCGGGATGAACCCTTCAATACATAGTTGCAGACCCAAGGAATACCCGACCGATCCTCTTCATCTGCTGAGCTTCTCAAAGGTTTTAGTCTTTCCCCGTTAAGTTTTTCAGTTTCTGATTTTCTCAGATTTTCTCAGATTTTCTCCGTGGCAAAAATGCTTTGGTTCGTCTTTTTGTCTCAGACCTAACTCCGCCTAATCCTGGAACTGCAGCTGATACAGTCGGTAATAGATCCCCCTGGCGGCCATGAGCTCGGCGTGGCTCCCCTCTTCCGCCTTCTCTCCCCGGTGGATCACCACGATGCGGTCCGCGTCGCGTATGGTGGAGAGCCGGTGCGCCACCACGAGGGTGGTCCTCCCCTCCATCAGCCCCTCCAGACCCTGCTGGATCAGGCGCTCGCTCGCCGAGTCTACGCTGGCCGTCGCCTCGTCCAGCACGAGGATCTCGGGGTCGAAGGCGACCGCCCGGGCAAACGAGATCAGTTGCCGCTCCCCGGCCGAGAAGTTGACTCCCCGCTCGCGCACCTCCTCGTCGAATCCGTTCGGGAGCTGCCTGATGAAACGGTCCGCGCCGACCACGGCCGCCGCCTGCTCCACCCTCTCAAGCGCCTGCGGGTTCCCGAGCGAAATGTTGTAGGCGACCGTCCCGCTGAAGAGATAGGGGTCCTGCAGCACGACGCCGATGCGGGACCGGAGCGTTTGCAACGCCAGCTGCCGGATGTCGACCCCGTCGATGGCGATGGAACCCCGGTTCACCTCGTAGAGCCGGGACAGGAGGCGGGTCACGGTGGTCTTTCCCCCTCCCGTTTCCCCAACCAGCGCCACCTTCTCCCCGCGCCTCATCTCCAGCGAGAATCCCTTCAGCACATAATCCTCGCCGCTGTAGGCAAACCAGATGTCCTGGAACGAGATGCCGGTAAGCGGCCGGCTCGGCGAGGCCCCCCGCTGTTCCGGCCTCGCTGCGGGGGAAGGGAGGGCCGGGTGAGCGGGTTGCTCCTCTTCCTTTTTGTCCAGCAGGCCGAAGATCCGCTCCAGGGACGCCATGGCACCCTGCATGACCGAATATTTCGCCGAGAGGTCGCGGATCGGGGAGAAAAACCTTTCGATGTACTGGATGAAGGCGACCAGCGCCCCGAAGGAAAGGGTGCCGCTCACGATCTCCCCTCCGCCGTACCAGATGATGAGCGCAACCGCCACCGAGGAAAGCGTCTCCACGACCGCGTAGAGCGCCGCGTCCCAGGTGATGACCGGGAGGTTCGCCTCCATGTAGGAAGCGTTCAGTCTCCTGAACTCCTCCGCCTCCGCCTTTTCCCGGTTGAAGAGCTGCACCACGGCCATGCCGCCGATGCTCTCGGCGAGAAACGAGCTCAGGTTTCCGAGCCGCACCCGCACCTGGCGAAAGGCGACCCGCATCCAGTTCCGGAAGGCGAAGGCGACCCAGATCAGCAGCGGCAGGACGGAGAAGGTGACCAGCGAGAGCCGGACGTTCATCCAGAGCATGATCCCGACAATGCCGGCCAGCACTAGGATATCCCCAACGATGGTGACGATCCCCGCGGCGAACATCTCGCCGAGCACCTCGATGTCGGAGGTGAGCCTCGACACTAGGCTGCCGACCGGGGTCTGGTCGAAGAAGCGGGCGGAGAGCCGCTGGATGTGGGCGAAGAGCTCGACCCTTATATCGTACATGACCTTCTGGCCCACGTACTGCAGCAGGTAGACCTCGACGAAGGTCAGCAGCGACTCGACGATGATGACCCCCAGGAAGCCCGCGGCGAGCATCGGGAGTCCGGCCAGCTCGCGCTTCACGATATGGCTGTCGATGGCGACCTTCAGGATCCAGGGCTGGGACAGCTTGGCCGCGGCGACCAGCGGCATCAGCAGGAGCGCCACGGCGATCAGGCGCCGGTACGGCAGGACGTAGCGGATGAAGCGCCGCATCAGCCTGCGGTCGTACATCTTGCCGACAGTCTCGTCCTCGTAAATGCCGCCGAAGTGCATAAAGGTCCTTTTTCAACCGAGTCAAATATCCCCTCGCCCTCCGGGAGAGGGGCAGGGGTGAGGGCCAGCCCTACCGATCAATTCCAGATATATCCTTTCCAGCACAGCCTCCGTGCTGGTGAGTACCTCGTCATTCCAGAACCTGATGACATGGATACCCATCTTTAGCAGCTCACTGCTTCGGAACTCATCTTTCAGAGCAGCACTATCTTCATTATGCTCTCCGCCATCGAGTTCGACGGCGAGGCGAGCCTGGTGACAGTAGAAATCGAGGATGAAGCGACCGACAGGATGTTGCCTGCGAAACTTGAACCCGAAACTGCGGTTTCTCAGCAGCAGCCAGAGCAGGTTCTCCGCATCCGTCTGGTGGAGCCTGAGCGACCGGGCAAAGTCCAGCATTTCTTCGGGGAGCCTTGGATTCATTGCAGTCGGCGCCTCCCTCACCCCGGCCCTCTCCCGGAGGGCGAGGGAGAGTTTTTTTCAAGATGATATGAAAGCTGGCAGCGTTTAATCAAGAGGGTATGAATGCTGGCATCGCATCCGAGACCGGTGCAACCTTCCTAGTTCCAGCCGCAGCGCCTTCCAATATCCCCTCGCCCTCCGGGAGAGGGGCAGGGGTGAGGGCGCTGCCATCTGCGGTGAAATTTCTCAATGCCACCCAGCCAACCCGCAGTACACCTACAGCCTCTCTATCTCCGCCTACAGCCTCTCTATCTCCGCCTTCAGCTGCTCTTCCCGGTGGATCTCCGCGTAGCGGCCGCCCAGCGCCAGCAGTTCCTCGTGACTCCCCTGCTCCGCGATGGTCCCCTGCTCCATGACGAGGATCCGGTCACAACTCCGAAGCGGGGAGAGCCGGTGCGAAACGATCAGCACGGTCCTCTCTCCGTAGTAGGCCGAAAGCGCCGTGAGAATCTCCTCCTCGGTGTCCGCATCTACCGCCGAAAGCGGATCGTCCAGTATCAGGATCCGGGGCTCCTTGATGAGCGCCCGGGCGATGGCGACTCTCTGCTTCTGGCCACCGGAGAGGGTCACCCCCCTCTCGCCGACCAGGGTGTCGAAGCCATCGGGAAAGCGCGCTATGTCGCCGGAAAGCCCGGCAATGCGCGCCGCGCGCTCCACCTCCTGCTGGCTTGCTCCGGGCTTGCCGTAGGCGATGTTGTCCCCGATGCTGCGGGAAAAGAGGAAGCTCTCCTGCGGCACGAAGCCGACCGCGCCCCGGATGGCGGCCAGCGGGACCCGGTTCAGGTCGATCCCGTCGATGAAAAGCGAGCCGTCGGCAACCGGGAAGAGCCTCGGAATCAGGCGGACCAGGGTCGATTTGCCGGAGCCTACCACCCCCACGATCCCGATGCGGGCACCCGGCTCTATCTTCAGGTTGATGCCGCGCAGCATGGCGGCGTCCCGATAGGAAAAGGAGAGGTTGCGGAATTCGATCCCCCCGGCGATGGCCCCCGGGTCAACCGGGGACGCGGGCTCGGTCACCTCCGCCCCCGCGTTCAGGATCTCCGCCAGTCGCGACATGGAGGCCGCCCCCCTCTGCAGCATGTTGAGGATCCAGCCGAACATGATGGTCGGCCAGACCAGCATGGCGAGGTAACCGTTGAAGGCGACGAAACCGCCCAGCGTCAGCTCGCCGCGTATGGTCTGGGCACCGCCCACGAAGAGCACGACCAGCGTCCCGAGCGCGCCGGTCGCGCCCATGACCGGAATCATGCTTCCCCGCAGGCGCGCCACCCCCATGCTGGCGTCCAGATAGCCGGTACAGGCCTCGCGGAAACTCTCGATCTCCCACTCCTCGCGGCAATACGCCTTGACCACGGCCGCGGCCGAGACGTTTTCCTCCACGCGGCTGGTCAGCCTGGAAAGGGCCTCCTGCATCCTTTTGGAGCGCCGGAACATGGAGGCGCTGATCCTTTTCACGATGAGGATCATGACCGGGAAAGGAGCTATGGCGCAGAGGGTGAGAAACGGCGAGATGCGGGTCATCAGGAAGATGGCGGCGCTGTAGACCACCACGGTGTTGATAAGGCTCAGCACGCCGAAGCCGAGCAACATCCTGACGTTGGTCAGGTCGTTGGCAAGACGCGAGAGAATGTCCCCGGTCCTCCAGTTGGAGAAGTAGGTCCGGTCCAGGGTCAAGAGCTTGCCGTAGAGGTCCTCCCGCAGCAAATACTCGATCCTGCGCCCCGCGTTGAGGAGGGTGGTGCGGGAAAAGACCCGGACCACGCCCTGCGCCACGGCGGCGGCGGCGATCATCGCTCCGTACTGCGCGGGGGTGAAGCTGCCGGCGGACGGGCGCTGCAGCCCCTCTATGGCGAGCTTCATCAACCACGGGATGGCGAGCCCGCACGCGTTGGTGCCGATGAGCAGCAGACAGCCACCAAGGTAGGCACCCCAGCAGTTCCGCATGTAGCCGTAGAGTCTGTTCAGTTCGCCGATGGCACACCTCGCACGGGATAAGACCATGATACTATTAATTCATTTCGCCACGGCTGTCAAAGGATTTGCCCCGCGGGGAGGGCGGATTCCCTGTTTTAAAATTACGTAAACCTCATAGGAACCAGTACACAAAACCGGGGGCGCCCCATGGGATGTTCCGGCAGCCGGATTCCGCGACTCTTTAAATTTCGTAACTATTCAGCATATTACAAAATCGCGTTAGTATTCAGATCAAAAATCAGATAGCGTAGGGTGGGCCGTGCCCACCGATCAGCGTCGGCCTGGATACCCGCAACAGCACCGATTCTGTAGGGGCACCCCTTGCGGGTGCCCTGGCCTTAGACTTCCGGTGGGCACGGCCCACCCTACGGCTGCAGGAGCCAACGGCAGCTGAATAGTTACTAAATTTCAATCTGTCCGAAGCGAGGCGAAGTTAGAGTCTCTTTGTTTTAAAATGGCCCGCTTTTCGCCCTATCAGCAACCATCCCGGACCCGGCAGAACCTCCAGCCGCTGCGGTTTTTCCGGAAAAACCTTTTTCTTTCAAAGAGTTCCCCCTGCAAAGTTATGCTTGCTTTTTTGTTTTAAAATGGCGTATATTTCCAAAAAATTCCTGGGTCCGCCCCAGCCGCGGCCGGCAAAGGGCGCCTGGCGGATTGGATAAAACATCGTTCTCGGGAATCGGAACAACCACACGAGGATGCTGTTGCATTTTTGTTTTCAATGGGCGTATGATTTGTGGGTTTAATTAGCAAGACGCGCCGGTCCACCGGACGCCGCTTCCCCCTCAAGGTTCACATCCAGTCGCGAGGTTCGCTGTGAAAAACAAGTTGATGCACCTCTCCAACGAGACCATGAACGTCGGCTTCGTGAAGAAGGTTGAGGCACTTTCCGGTACTTCGGTGCGCCGCTGCTTCCAGTGCGGCAAATGCTCCGCCGGCTGCCCCATGGCCGCCTTCATGGAGCACCCGCCGAACCGCATCGTCCGGCTCCTGCAGCTCGGCCAGTGGGAGCGGGTGCTGGCGGGACGCTCCATCTGGTACTGCGCCTCCTGCGAGACCTGCTCGACGCGCTGCCCGAACAAGGTGAACCTCGCCTCCATCATGGATGCGCTCAGGAAGCTTTCCTGGGATGCGGACGGCCCCTCCAAGGAGAGCTACGTCCAGCTGGCGAACCGCCTCTTCATCGAGAACATCCGGACCTACGGCAGGCAGTACGAGCTGCGGCTGGGCGCCGCCTTCAACCTGAAGAGCGGCCAGTTCCTGAAGGATCTCATGCTGGGACCGAAGCTGCTCGCGCGCGGGAAACTGAAGATGTTCCATTCGAAGAACAAGAATCTCCCGGAGATCGAAGCGATCTTCAGCCGGATCGAGGAGATGCGCAAGAAAGGGGAGGCGCTGTGACACCCAAGAAACATGTTCTGGACTACTCTTACTACCCCGGCTGCTCGCTGCACGCCTCCGGGCGCGAATACGACATCTCGACCCGTGCCCTGTTCAAGGCGCTCAACATGGGGCTTAAGGAGGTGCCGGGCTGGTTTTGCTGCGGCGCCACGCCGGCCCATAACGTGGACGAGCTACTTTCGCTCTCGCTGTGCGCCAAGAACCTTTCCCTGGCGGAAACGGTCGAGGGGGACCTGGCGGTTGCCTGCGCGGCCTGTTTTTCGCGCCTGAAAACGACGCAGCACCACCTGAAGGGCGACGAGGCCAAGCGGAAGCAGGTGGAGAAAGCGATCGACGGCCCCGCCGCCCTGGGCAAGCCGGTCAAGCACATCCTGGAGATACTTGCCAGGGATTTCGGCCTGGCGCGGCTCGAGGGGAACGTCAAGAAGCCGCTCATGGGGCTCAAGGTCGCCTGCTACTACGGCTGCCTGCTGACGCGCCCGCCCGAGGTGCCCGACCTGGACGACTGCGAGGACCCGAGCATCATGGAGGACATCCTGCGCGCCCTGGGTGCCGAGCCGGTCAAGTGGAGCCACCGGATG
>DATCHY010000073.1:0-6201 GCA_036508065.1 Geomonas sp.
TGTTCCAGCACCTGCGGATCCATGGCGCGGCAAAGCTTCTCCTGCACGTCGACCACCAAGAGCTGCGCACTATCCCTCTCCAGAAAAAATCTCTCCATCAGCGTCACACTGCCCCCTTTAGATTCAATTGACAATTGACAATGGACAATTGACAATGGGTGTTGGCAACTGTCCATTTTGGACTGGCTACGTTCCAAAGGTGAGCAGTTACCTGTTAACTTCAATGAGAAAACAACCTAGGGACTAGATTCGTTTCTACGCTCTCAGTGGACACCTTGTAAAAACAATTGTCAATTGTCAATTGTCAATTGTTAATTGATTCACCCTACTCCTTGCGCAGTTCGATGCCGAGCTCGGTGATCTTCTTCCTGAGCGTGTTCCTGTTGATGCCGAGGATATCCGCGGCACGCACCTGGTTGCCCCGGGTCTTCTCCAGCACGAAACGTATCAGGGGCCTCTCCACCTGCTCGAGCACCATGGCGTAAACGTCGCCGCTTTCCATCCGCTCCATGTTGGTGAAACTGCCGCGCAGCTTCAGGTCCACGATCCCCTCCAGGGAAAGTTCCTCGCCCTTGCCTTCGCCCTGCCGGCTGGTGAGCCCCGGGAAGTCCGCGGAGACCAGCAGCGGATCGGGGGAAAGGATCACCGCGCGCTTGATGGTGTTTTCCAGCTCGCGGATATTTCCGGGCCAGGCGTAGCCGGCCAGGAGACTCATGGCGTCGGCCGAGCAGCGCTTGAGCGGGACTTCCAGCTCGGCGCAGACCTTGGCCAGAAAGTAGTCGACCAAAAGCGGCACGTCCTCGCATCTCTCCCGCAGCGGGACCAGCTGGATCGGAATCACGTTCAAACGGTAATAGAGATCCTCCCTGAAGAGCCGCTTGCGCACGTTCTCCTCCAGGTCCTGGTTGGTCGCGGCAACGATCCTGACATCGACCTGGATGCTCTGATTCCCGCCGGTCCTGGTGATCTCGCGCTCCTGAAGCACCCTGAGGATCTTCGCCTGCAGGTCGAACGGCATGTCGCCGATCTCGTCCAGGAAGATCGTGCCGCCGTTTGCCTGCTCGAACTTGCCGAGCTTTCGCTCCGAGGCGCCGGTGAAGGCGCCCTTCTCGAAACCGAACAGCTCGCTCTCCAGCAGTTCCTTCGGGATCGCTGCGCAGTTGAGCGGGATGAAGGGCTTGCCGAGCCTTTTCGAGTTGTAGTGGATGGCGCGCGCAATCAGCTCCTTCCCGGTGCCGGATTCACCCTGCACGAGGACCGTGACGTCGCTCGGCGCCACCTTGCCGATGGTCTTGTAGATCTCCCGCATGGCCGGGGAATTCCCGATGATGGTCTTTTCTAGCTGGTAGCGGTCCTTCAGCTCCTCCTTCAGCAGCGACACCTGGGAGGTCATCTCGCGTGCCCGGCTCACCTTCTCGACCACCGCGTCGATGACACTCAGATCGAACGGCTTGGTCAGGTAATCGTAGGCGCCGCGTTTCATCGCCTCGACCGCGTTTTTCATGCTCGCCTCGGCGGTCATGATCACCACGAACAGGTCGTTTCGCTCCTCCTTGATGCGGTCCAGGAGTTCGAGTCCGGACATCCCCGGCATCTTGATATCGAGCAGGGCCAGGTCGTAGACGTTCTCCTTGATCATACGGAGCGCCTCGTCGCCGTCGCGCGCCAGCTCGACGTTGAATCCCTTCTTTCTCAAGGCCTTGGAAAGGACCCAGCGCATGCTCTCTTCGTCGTCTGCGACAAGTATATTGTTGATCGACATGTATAACTCCCGGAATCTACGTTCTACGTTCTACGTTCTACGTTCTACGTTCTACGTTCTACGTTCTACGTTCTACGTTCTACGTTCTACGTTCTACGTTCTACGTTCTACGTTCTACGTTCTACGTTCTACGTTCTATGTTCTATGTTCTATGTTCTACGTGCTACGTGCTATGTCCGTGCTATGTCGGTGCTATGTGCTACATCAGGAATTTAACGTAGAACGTAGAACGTTGAACGTAGAACGGGTTTAATTCTACTGAATCAGAGGGATCATGACCGTAAAGACGGTACCGCGGGACGGCGCGGAATCCACCCGGATCATGCCGCGATGCTCCGAGACGATCTTCTGGCAGATGGCAAGACCAAGTCCGGTCCCCTTCGACTTGGTGGTGAAAAACGGGGTGAACATGTTCTCCAGCACGTCGGCCGGTATGCCGGGACCGTTGTCGGCAACGTCTATGGCGACCATCCGGGCGCGCCGCTCTCCCTTCTGGGTCATGCTGTAATCGGCCAGCACGCGGCTGGTCACCTTCACCACGCCCCCCTCCCCGACCGCCTCCAGGGCGTTCCGGACCAGGTTCAGGAAGAGCTGCGTCAGGAGCGACTCGTCGGCCAGGATCGGCGGAATGCTCGGGTCGAAGAACTGCTGGATCGAGACCTTCCGGCCGTCGGCGGCCCGCCGCTGCAGGAGGACGATGTCGGAAAGGACCCGGTGCAGGTTCACCTTGGCAAGCTTCAGGCGCCCCGGGGAGGCCAGCGCCAAGAGCTCCTCCACGATCAGGTTCACCCGCTGCACCTCTTTGAGCATCACCCGTATGTACTCGCGCAGCTCCTCGTTCTCCGGGAACTCCAGCTCCAGGAGCTGGGCGGCGCCCTTGATCCCGCCGAGCGGATTCTTGATCTCGTGGGCCAGCCCCGCCGCCAGAGCGCCCAGCGAGGAGAGGCGGTCGGCCTGGCGCACCGCCTCCTCGAGTTCCCTCACGTTGGTCAAGTCCCTCAGGAGCACGATGGTCCCGATCCGCTCGCCGACGGAATCAAGGAGCGGCGAGGTACTGGCGCCAACCGGCATGATCTTGCCGTTTCGTTTCAGTACGATATTCTCGTGGTCCGACACGGACATCCCGGTGGCGACGGTCTTGGCGACCATGTCGATGAGCGGCCCCTCCCCCTTGAAGATGTCCCCGAAGGTCCCCCCTATCGCCTGGCGCCGGGAGACTCCGGCGATCTCCTCGGCGGCGGGGTTGACGAGCGTCACCGCTCCGCTGTTGTCGAGGACGATGACGCCGTCGCCGACGCTGTCGACCACGTTTGCATAGTATGCCTCCATCCGGTCACCCATGGAAGAAACTCTCCATTGCCTCGACCAACCGCGCGGGGTCGTCGATCCCGTTCACCAACCCACGGAACAGGGCGGCGCCGGGGAGGCCTTTCGAATACCAGGAGAGATGCTTGCGCATCTCCATGAGGGCCACCCGCTCCCCCTCCAGTTCGGTGAACAGCTCCAGGTGCCTGCGGGCGGCCGCACAGCGCTCCAAAGAGGTGGGCGCGGCGGGCTCCTGGCCCAGCAAAAGCGAGAGCGACTCCCGGAAGATCCAGGGGTTCCCCATGGCGCCGCGGGCGATCATCACCGCGTCGCAGCCGGTCTCCGTGAGCATGGCGGCGACGTCGGCCACCGTGAACAGGTCGCCGCTCCCGATGACCGGGATATCCAGCGCGCTCTTCAGCTCGGCGATCCTGGACCAGTCCGCCTTTCCGTCGAACATCTGGGCGCGGCTTCTCGGGTGGAGCGTCACCGCGTCGCACCCCTCCTCCTGGGCGATCCTCCCTATCTCCAGGAAGGAATCGTCGCCGCAGACCCAGCCGGTGCGGATCTTCACGGTGAAGGGGAGCCGGGTGGCGCGCCGCACACTCCGTATGATGCCGGCAACCTTGAGAGGTTCCTTGAGGAGCGCGCTCCCGGCGCCGGTCCCGACCACCTTGCGCACCGGGCACCCCATGTTGATGTCGATCAGTTCGCCGTATCCCTCGACCAGCCTGGCGGCCTCGGCAAGCATCTCGGCATCGTCGCCGAAGAGCTGCATGCCGATCGGCCGGTCCGCGGGGACGCTCTTTAGCAGGTCAAAGCTCTTGCGTCCTTCCCGGGTCAGGCCGTTCACGCTCACCATTTCGGTGAAGGTGAGCGAAGCGCCGCACTCCCGCGCCATGAGCCGCATCGGGAGGTTGGTAATACCTGCCATGGGTGCCAGGAACACCCGGTTCTTCAATGTGAGGGAGCCGATTGCCACCGTTTTCTGCATATATAGTTTAATTCCCTTATCTGCTCAAAAAATAGGCATTTTAGCACAAGAGGCTTAAAAGGCAAGGTTTATTTGGGGGATGCGCGGAGCGTATACGCCATTCACGCCTTTAAAAAGGCATCGATGCCGCGAAGCCCCTCCAGCGCCCCGCAGGGAAGCGAGAGGTGCGGGGAGGAGATCTGCGGCTCGCGGGGGTTGACCCTGATGACCCGCGCCTGTGAAAATCCGCCGATCCGCTCGCTCATGGCGCGCACGGTCGGGATGGCTGTCCCGGCGCCCAGTTCTACAACGACGATCTTTTTACCGCTCTGTCGCGCCAGGAAGCTCCGGAACCGCTCTTGCTGGCGCCGGGTCCGCTCCTCGATCCAGCCGTAGTCTCCAAACATCAGTATGTTGGGACGAGCCGCCGAGCCGCAACGGGAACAAAGCGGCACGTGATCCGCCCTCATGCTGGCCTCGTCGATCCGGAAGGTCTCGCGATTCTCCCAGATGCGGTCGCAACACGGCCTGATGCACTGCAGATGGTGGATGGACCCGTGAAACTCCAGGATGCTCTCTTCGGGGAATCCGGCTTTCTGAAACTGACCGTCCACGTTCGAGGTGGCAACGTATGCCGCGAGATTGAAGCGCCCGATCCAGGAGAGCAGCAGCGAGAAGCCGCCATGGGGGACGGTCTGCCGGTACAGGTTGGTGCGGTGTCCGTAGAAGCCCCAGCCAAAATTGGGATCCCGTTCGAACTGCTCCGGATTGGCGGCGTCCACAAAACTGATACCAAGCCTTTGGTACAGGGGATAGGCGCGCCAGAAGCCGCTATCACCGCGGAAGTCCGGCAGCCCGGAATCGACCCCCATGCCGGCCCCCGCAGCGACGATCAGCGCTTGGGCCTCGCCAAGCAGCTCTGCTGCCTGCCGAAACTGCCTGGATAGCTCCATGACCTCCCCCGCTAGATTCCCACCTTGACCAGGGTCGGCTTCAGGACCCGGACCAGTTCAGCGGGCTCCATCGAGACCAGGAATCCGCGGCTGCCGCCGTTGATGTAGACCAGGGGAAGCGAAAGTATGGTCTCCTCGAGATAGACCGGCATCTGCTTTTTGGTGCCAAAGGGCGAGGTCCCGCCCACCAGATAGCCGGAATGGCGCTGGGCAGTCTCGGGGCTGCAGGGCGAAACCGTTTTGGCCCCGATGACGCGGGCCAATTCCTTGGTGGAAACCTGCAGATCGCCGTGCATCAGCACCACGAGCGGGGCTTTCCGCTCATCCTCCATGATCAGCGTCTTCACCACGCTTCTCTCCGGCACGCCGAGCTCCCGAGCCGAGGCTGCGGTCCCGCCTTTATCCTCATAACTGTACGGGTGCTCGCCAAAGGCGACTGCCGCCTGCCGCAACACCCTGATCGCCGCCGTTACCGGCGACTTCACCTTCCCCATTACAGATCTCCTTTAGAGCTTTTGCGGCTCACATGAAAAAAAGTCCCTTGCCAGCCGGGGTCATCCACGTTATACATGGATATCACGTCTTTAAGCGCCGCACAACTCCGCAGAAGAGGTAACTTTCATATGCTCAATGGCAGTCCGGAAGCAGCCGCCAAGGTGCTCGTCATGGATGACGATGAAATGGTCCGTTTCGTCGCGGGGGAGACCCTGAAGAGATACGGCTTCGAGGTGGAGTACGCCAATGACGGCCTGCAGGCTGTGGAGCTCTACCGGCAGCGCTACCAGGACGGCGCCCCCTATGCCGCAGTCATCCTGGATCTGAACATCCCGGGCGGCATGGGAGGCGAAGAGGCAATGCAAAGGCTGCTGGAAATCGACCCGGCCGCCAAAGGGTACGTCTCCAGCGGCAGGACCGATGACCCGGTCATGGTGAATTTTCTCGCCTTCGGTTTCAGCGGCACCATCGAAAAGCCCTATTTCTACCTGAACAAGGACCTGATGCAGGCCTTCTGCAAAGCCTTGCAGGGAGCGGCTTGACGCGATGCCGGGTCTTGAGAACTACCGGGCATTGATTCTGCGCGTGGACGAGTTGTGCGGCCAGACTGCGGCGCGCTTCGACTCCGAGATTTCCTGCCGCCCCGGATGCGACGCCTGCTGCCGCCACCTCTCCATCTTCGCCGTCGAGGCGGCCGCCCTGCACCGCGCGCT
>DATCHY010000074.1:0-8961 GCA_036508065.1 Geomonas sp.
AGGATCGCCTGGTGAAGCTTGCGGAGAAGCAGCATCAAAGGATCGTGGCCCTCACCCCTGGAAGGGGGGCGATCTACGACCAGCACAGCGCACCTCTCGCCGTGTCGATAGAGATGGACTCCTGCTATGCGGAGACCCGGAACCTCGAGAGCCTGCCGGACGCGGCGGCCAAGATTGCCCCGCTTTTGGGTTACGGGGTTTCCGAACTTACGGCAAAGCTCAAGGCGAGCCGGAACTTCGTCTGGCTGTCGCGCCGGATGTCGCCCGAGATGGCCAAGAAGGTCCGGGAACTGGATCTGGACGGGGTCGGCTTCGTCAAGGAGAGCAAGCGCTTCTACCCGAACTCCGAGGTGGCCGCCCACGTGATCGGATTCACCGGCACCGACCCCGGCGGGCTTGAGGGGGTGGAGAAGAAGTACGACTCGACCATCCTCGGCAACACCGGCTACCTGGTGACGGAGCGCGACGCACTCGGGCGCGACATAGACCTGAAGAAGGGGAGCGGGGCCAAGAGCGGCTCCAAGGGGCATAACGTCGTCCTCACCCTGGACAAGAACGTGCAGTACATAGCGGAGAAGGAACTCGCGAATGCGGTGGTGAAAAGCGGCGCCAAAGCGGGTATGGCCATCGTGATGGAGCCGGAAAGCGGCCGGGTGCTGGCGATGGCGAACTACCCCACCTTCAACCCGAACAGCTTTGCCAAGTACGGGCCGTCCGCCCTCAGAAACCGTGCCATCTCCGACAGCTTCGAGCCCGGCTCCACCTTCAAGATATTCCTGATCGCCTCGGCGTTGGAAAACCGTGTCATCAGGCCCGGCGACAGCTTCAACTGCGAGAACGGCAGCTACAGCATGAGCGGCAGGACGATCCACGACACCCACAAGTACGGCGCCCTGAGCGTGGCGCAGATCCTCAAGTACTCGAGCAATATCGGCGCGGCGAAGATCGGCAGCCGCCTGGGGGCCGAGCGCCTCTATGCGGGACTTACCGGTTTCGGCTTCGGGGAAAAAAGCGACATCGACCTCCCCGGCGAGGCCGGCGGGATGCTGCGCCAGCAGGCCAAGTGGTACGGCATCGACCTCGCCACCATCTCCTTCGGACAGGGGGTCACCGCGACGGCGCTGCAGATCACTGCCGCGGTTTCGGCGGTCGCCAACGGCGGCAACCTCATGAAGCCGTATCTGGTGGACCGGATCACCGACGACAACGGGGTCGTGCTGCAGCAGTTCTCCCCGCAGCTGAAAAGACGGGTGATCTCTCCCGAGACGGCGAAGACCGTGGCGCGCATGCTCGAAGGGGTCGTGATCGAGGGGGGGACCGGAACCAACGCCGCCGTCGACGGCTACCGGGTGGCGGGAAAGACCGGAACCGCACAGAAGGTCGACGCGGCCACCCACCGGTATTCGGCCAAGCGGACCGCATCCTTCGTAGGCTTCGTCCCGCTGGAAAAGCCGAGGCTCGCCATCCTGGTCGTGGTCGACGAGCCGAAGACGAGTTCCTACGGCGGGGTGGTCGCGGCCCCCGCCTTCAGCGCCATCGCGCAGCAGACCCTCTGCTACCTGAAGGTGCCGGCAGAAAAAGGGACCAAGCGCAAGGCGGAGCCGGCCGGGGCGAAGAGCGCGCCGCAACCCGGGACCGAGGCTGCGGTCGAAGGCGGCATCGTCGAGGGGAGCGAGGCCGGGAGCATGCCGAACTTCAGGGGGATGAGCATGCGGCAGGTGCTGCAGGTCATGGAAAAACGCGGGCTCAATGTTAAACTGCAGGGTAGCGGCAGGGCGATCGAGCAGAACCCGCCGCCGGGGAGCCGGATCAATACGCAGGATCAGGTCTGGGTCCGGTTCGTCCCGTCCGCCTGAACAATGGGGGTAGCATGAAACTCGCGCAACTGTTGAGCTGTCTCGACGTGGTGCAGCTGACCGGGGAGAGCGACATCGAGATCGAGGGGCTCCACTACGACTCGCGCGGCGTGAGGCCGGGCGGGCTCTTCTTCGCCCTGCGCGGGGTGAAGAGCGACGGCACCCTGTTCCTGGAGGCCGCGGTTAAGGGAGGTGCGGTCGCAGTCGTTTCGGACCGCCCCTGTGCCGTCGCCGGTGTGACGACGGTGCTGGTCCGGGACGCGCGGCGCGCCATGTCGCTCATGGCCGCCCTATTTTACGGGGTACCGACGGCGGCGCTTCCGGTGGTCGGCATCACCGGGACCAACGGCAAGACCACCACGAGCTACCTGATCGAGGGGATCCTGGAAAAGGGGGGGATTCCCGCCGCGGTGCTCGGCACCATCAGCTATCGTTTCGGGGAGGTGAGCCTGCCGGCCCCGAACACGACCCCCGAGTCGGTCGACCTGCAGCGGACCCTGCGGGAGCTGGTAGACCTGGGGGCGCGCGGCGTGGTGATGGAAGTCTCTTCGCACAGCCTGGAGCAGCACCGGGTGGACGGCTGCCTCTTCGACGTCGCCGTCTTCACCAACCTGACCCGCGACCACCTCGACTATCACCTGGACATGGAGTCCTACTTCGGCAGCAAGCTGAGGCTCTTCACCGATCTGGTCACCCCTGACGAGCGCAAGCCGAAAAGGCGCGTCGTGGTGAACCTGGACGACCCGTACGGCGCCCGGATCAAGGCCAAGGCCCCCTGCCCGGTGCTGAGCTATGCCATGGCAGGGGGGGCGGACGTGACCGTGGCCGAGGTCGATTTCTCGGTGCATGGCATCCGCTGCCGGCTGCAGACGCCGCGCGGCGAGATCTCGCTGGTCTCCGACCTTCTGGGCCGCTTCAACCTGTACAACATCCTTGCCGCCGCGACGGCGGGGCTTGCCCTCGGGCTTCCCGACGCCGCGATCCGGGACGGGATCGAGGGGCACAAGAAGGTCCCCGGCCGGGTGGAGCGGGTGGAGAACGACAAGGGGATCACGGTGCTGGTTGATTATGCCCACACCGGCGACGCCCTGGAGAACGTCCTTGCCACCGTTTCCGAGCTGAAGACCGCCCGCATCATCACCCTTTTTGGCTGCGGCGGCGACCGTGACAAGGGGAAACGCCCGATGATGGGCGAGATCGCGGCGCGCTACAGCGACCTCGCCATCATCACCTCCGACAACCCGCGCACCGAGGAGCCGCTGACGATCCTGGAGGACGTGCGGGCTGGCATCACTCCGCTTGGCCTGCGGGAGTACCGGCTCGACGAACTGGCGGGAGGTTTCCAGGAGAAAGGGTTCGCGGCCATCGAATCGCGGCGCGACGCGGTGCACGCGGCGATCCATGCGGCGCGGCCCGGCGACATCGTCCTTCTGGCGGGGAAGGGGCACGAGGATTACCAGATCGTCGGAACCGAGAAGTTCCATTTCGACGACCGCGAAGAAGCGGCACGCGCGCTTGAGCTGATCAGGGGCGGGTGACAACCTGCCGGGTCGGACAGGTCGGACGAGTCGGACGAGTCGGATAAAAAAACATGAAGCAGGGGATGGGATTGCAGAAAGTGACGGCGCCGCGGGCGCCAGGACATAGAGGAAGCATGGCAACATTTACTCTGGAAGAAATAGCCGGGGCGACCGGCGGCAGCATGAGGGGCGAAACCGGGGCGGTTGCCTCCGGGGTCTCCACCGACTCGCGCGCAGCCGCCCAAGGCGAGCTTTTCGTGGCACTCAGGGGTGAGCGCTTCGACGGCCACGACTTCGTCGCCGCCTCAGCAGCGAGAGGGGTCGGGATCTTCCTGGTCGACGACGCCTGGTTTGCCTCGCATCCGCTTCCCGCAGGGAGCTCCGCGGTCGTGGTTCCGGACACGCTGAGGGCCCTCGGGGACCTCGCCGCCTGGCACCGCCGCCGCTTCAAGATCACCGTCGTCGCGGTCACCGGCAGTAACGGCAAGACCACCACCAAGGAGATGCTCGCCCGCATCCTCACCCAGACGGGACCGGGGCTCAAGACCGAGGGGAACCTGAACAACCTGATCGGGCTGCCGCTCACGCTCCTGAGGCTTACCGGAAGGGAGCGCTGGGCCGTGCTGGAACTCGGAATGAGCGCCTTCGGCGAGATCGACCGGCTCGCCGAGATCGCGGGCCCGGACGTCGGCATCATCACCAACGCCTTCCCCGCGCACCTGGAGACTCTCGGCTCCGTCGAGGGGGTGGCGCGCGCCAAGGGAGAGCTCTTCCTGCGCCTGGCCCCCGGGGCCTGGGCGGTCTACAACGTCGACGACCCGCTGGTCTCCAAGTGCCCGGCCCCGTCCAACGTCACTCGCCTCACCTTCGGCCTGCGCGGCGCCGAGGTGAGCAGCGCCTCCATCAAGAGCCTCGGCAAGAGGGGCGAGAGTTTCACCCTGCGCCTCCCGAGCGGGGAGCAGCCGGTGCTTCTTTCCGCCTTCGGCCGCCACAACGTCTACAACGCCCTCGCGGCGGCTGCGGCCGCGCACGCACTCGGCGTGCCGGGTGAGACGATACGGCTCGGACTCGAGGAGTTCACCCCCTACGACAAGAGGTTCCAGCTGGAGGAATTCTCCGGCGTGGTGCTGATCGATGACAGCTACAACGCGAACCCCGCCTCCATGGCGGCAGCCCTCGAAACGCTCAGGGAGGTCCGGGAAGAGGGACGCGCCGCCGCGGTCCTGGGCGACATGCTGGAACTGGGACCCGGAACGGAGGCGGCCCACAGGGAGCTCGGGCGGCTCGCGGCGGGGTGCGTGGAGCGGCTTTACCTCCTGGGCGAACAGGCCGGGCAGGTGGCGGACGGAGCGCTTGGCGCCGGATTCGACCCGGAGGCCCTCCTGATGGCGCAGGACCACGAAGAGCTCTCCCGGGAGCTCCTGGCCTGGGTGCAACCGGGCGACTGCGTGCTGGTCAAGGGGTCGCGCGGCATGCGGATGGAGCGTGTGGCGCAGGCCGTACGTGACGCCTTCGCGGCACCGGCGCAAGGGGGGAACGACTGATGCTGTACCATCTGCTGTATCCGCTCGCCTCGAGCTACAAGCTCTTCAACGTCTTCAAATACTTAACCTTCCGGACCATCTACGCGATGATCACGGCGCTGGTGTTGTCATTCATCATCGGCCCCTGGGTGATCAGGAGACTCGAGGGGCTGCAGGCGCGCCAGGTGATCAGGACCGACGGCCCCGAGTCGCACCTGAAGAAGCAGGGCACCCCGACCATGGGGGGTGTGCTGATCCTGCTCTGCATCGTGCTGCCGACGCTGCTCTGGGCGGACCTGAAGAACCCCTTCATCTGGGTCACGCTCTTCGCCATCGTGGGGTACGGCGCCATCGGCTTCGTGGACGACTACAAGAAGGTGGTGGAGAAAAACACCAAGGGGCTCTCCCCCAGGCAGAAGATGTTCTGGCAGATACTCCTTGGGGCGGGGGTCGGAATCTTCCTCTACAACCTTCCCGGCTTCTCGACCGAACTCAACCTCCCCTTCTTCAAGAGGGTGCACCCGGAAATGGGCCTCCTCTTCATCCCTTTCGTGACGCTCGTCATCGTCGGGGCCAGCAACGCGGTGAACCTGACCGACGGCCTGGACGGGCTCGCCATAGGTCCCGTAGCCATCAACGCCGCAACCTACCTGCTGTTCAGCTACATCGCCGGTAACGCGCGGCTCTCCGGTTACCTGGCGATCCCCTACGTCCCCGGCGCGGGGGAGCTCGCCGTACTGTGCGGGGCGCTGGTGGGGGCCGGACTCGGCTTTCTCTGGTACAACTCCTATCCGGCCGAGGTGTTCATGGGGGATGTCGGCTCGCTTGCCTTGGGAGGGGGGCTCGGCACGCTGGCCGTGGTCACCAAGCAGGAGATCCTCCTGATCATCGTCGGCGGGGTATTCGTGGTGGAAGCGCTCTCGGTGATCTTCCAGGTCGGCTCCTACAAGTACCGGGGCAAGCGCATCTTCCGGATGGCCCCGATCCACCACCACTTCGAGCTGAAGGGGGTGGCGGAGCCGAAGATCATCGTCCGGTTCTGGATCATCACCATCATCCTGGCGCTGGTGGCGATCTCCACGCTGAAGATGCGCTGATGCTGCCGGGCCACGGGATCTGCTGCCACATCTTCATTCCCGCAGATCACCATCGGCCGCTGCCGCACGGCCCAGCCGACTGCTGCTGACGCTGCGGCGAATTAACGTTGATTTTTTAGCGCAAATCCGCGCTGTTTCGGGTACTATGGTCGGGTTTCGGGGCAGGCGCTCCGGACCGGCCGACTTTACGGTACGAGCCGCAGCTTTTTCACACGAAGGATCATGATGGAACTCAAAGATAAAAAGATACTGGTCGTGGGACTTGCCCGTACCGGGGTGGCGGTGGCCCGCTTCCTCGTGGGTCAAGGGGCGCAGGTTACCGTGACCGACATGCGCGAGGAGGAGGAACTCTCGGAAAGCCTGGCGGAGCTGGCAGACCTCGATATCGGCTTCGAGCTCGGGCGTCACGTGCCGTACAGCTTCCTGATGGCGGATCTCATCGTGGTGAGCCCGGGAGTCCCGATGGACATCAAGCCGCTCGCCATGGCGCGCTCCCAGAAGCGCCGCGTGGTGAGCGAGGTGGAGCTTGCCTCCTGGTTCATCGACGCCCCGATGGTCGCCATCACCGGCACGAACGGCAAGACCACCACGACGACGCTCACCGGGGAGATCTTCCGGGCCTGCGGCTTCACCACCTTCGTCGGCGGCAACATCGGGCGCCCCCTGATCGAGCTGGCGGCCTCCGGCGAGGCAGTCGAGCGGGTCGTGGTCGAACTTTCCTCCTTCCAGCTGGAGGGGGTGGAGAGCTTCCGGCCCAACGTGGCGGTGCTTCTCAACCTGACCGAGGACCACCTGGACCGCTACGAAAGCTTCCAGCAGTACATCGACGCCAAGCTGCGCATCTTCGAGAACCAGACCGCCGACGACTTCGCGATCCTGAACATGGACGACCCGCTGGTCGCGGCCTGCGCCGGAAGGCTCGCCGCCCGCGTCTTTCCGATGAGCAGGCTTCATGAGCTCGAAGAGGGGATCAGCTACCGGGACGGCTTCATCACCTTCTCGCACCATGGGAAGGTGCTCCGTTTCGGCACCGAGGGGTTCCGGCTCAAAGGGGTGCATAACCTCGACAACATCATGGCGAGCCTGGCCGCCACCCTCCTTTTGCGCTGCGACGGGGATTGCGCCTACCGGTCGGTGAGCTCCTTCAAGGGGCTGCCGCACCGGATGGAATTCGTCGCCGAGTTCGGCGGGGTTTCCTGGTACGAGGACAGCAAGGGGACCAACGTGGGGAGCGTGGTGAAATCGCTGGAGAGTTTCGACTCCAACATCACCCTCATCGCCGGCGGCAAGGACAAGGGGGGCTCCTACGAGCCGCTGGCCCCGCTGGTCGCCGGCCGGGTCAGCCACCTGGTCCTGATCGGCGAGGCGCGCGCCCGGATGAACGAGGCGCTCGGCTCCCTCACCGACACGCACCTGGCCGGGAGCCTGGAGGAGGCGGTGACACTGGCCCGCTCGCTCACGACTCCGGGCGGCGTGGTGCTCTTCTCGCCGGCCTGCTCCAGCTTCGACATGTTCAAGGATTACGAGGAGCGCGCCGAGCGCTTCAAGGCGCTGGTGCGGGCCGCAGAACGTGAGGGGGATGCGTGAAACGGGTGGAGGGGTTCGACATCATAGTCCTCATGATGGCGGTGATACTCACCTGCTTCGGTGTGGTCATGGTCTACTCCGCATCCTCGGTAATGGCAGCCAAGAAGTTCCACGACGGTTTTTATTTCCTGAAGCGGCAGTCGCTCTTCGCCCTGATCGGTTTTTGCGGCATGGGCGTCGCCATGCAGATCGACTACCACGTCTGGAAACGGTGGGCGGTGCCGCTCTTCTTCACCTGCTTTTTCCTCCTGCTGCTGGTCTTCCTGCCGGGGATCGGCGGGACCGCCAAGGGGGCGTCGCGCTGGATCCGCCTGCCGGGGTTCAATTTTCAGCCCTCGGAGCTCGCCAAGGTGGCGCTCATCATCTACATGGCCTACTCCCTGGACAAGAGGCAGGAGAAGCTGAAGCAGTTCCTCTCCGGCTTCTTCCCGTACCTGCTGATACTCGGCGTCTTCATCGCGGTCCTTTTGAAGCAGCACGACATGGGCGCCGCCCTCACCATGGGGACCGTCGCGATCGTCATGCTGTTCGCCGCCGGGACCCGTCTGCAGTACATACTCGGCATGGGGCTCGTGGCACTGCCCGGGATCTGTTACCTGGTGTTCACCGAGGCCTACCGCATGCGTCGCATCACCGCCTTTCTCGACCCCTGGCAGGACCCGACCGACGCGGGTTTCCAGATCATCCAGTCCTGGCTCGCCCTTGGCACCGGCGGCATCTTCGGCCAGGGGCTGGGCGAGGGGAAACAGAAACTGTTCTACCTCCCCGAGGCGCACACCGACTTCATCCTTTCGGTTTGCGGCGAGGAGCTCGGCTTTCTCGGGGTGATCGTGATAGCGTCCATGTTCCTGCTCCTGGTGCAGCGCTCGATCCGGGTGGCGATCGCGGCCGAGGATAACTTCGGGCGCTTCCTCGCCTTCGGCATCGCGGTGCTGATCGGCCTGGAGGCGTTCATCAACATGGCAGTGGTAACCGGGATGCTCCCGACCAAGGGGCTCGCGCTCCCCTTCCTAAGCTACGGCGGCAGTTCCCTGATCATCTCTCTGTGCGCCATCGGGATACTGCTGAACGTCTCCACCAAGATGAGGGTAACGACATGAGGCTCATCATTGCAGGTGGGGGGACCGGGGGACATCTCTTCCCGGGGATCGCTGTGGCGGAGGAGTTTCTGGCTCTCAACCCCGGCAACGAGGTGCTCTTCGTCGGGACCAGTCACGGCATCGAGGCGCGTCTGCTCCCCAAACTCGGTTACCCCCTGGCGCTCATTTCGGCGAGCGGCATGAAGGGGATGGGGACCGCCAAAAAGATCCTGAGCGCGGGGCGGCTTCTGTACGGCTACGCCCAGTCGCGCAAGATCCTGAAGGATTTCCGCCCCGAC
>DATCHY010000075.1:0-4542 GCA_036508065.1 Geomonas sp.
CTGGGCAATCCCTTTCGGACGCATTGATTCTCCTGTAACCCGGTATCGGGAGCCGAATCAGTCGGCATGCAGTGGGATACGGCACCATCAGGAAAGGATACTGGGTAAAGTCACAAGATCATGGCTTCGCGGATTATACTGTAACATTTCTTGTCAGGCTAATGAAATTCGATAAGCGCACCAGGTGTCCCGTCGGCTTCCGGTTCAGGTAGAGACGCATTACATGCGTCTCGGGATTCGCTGATGCAGCTTGTGGTTTGTAAAGGCGGAGACGCATGCAATGCGTCTCTACAAAGTCTCTTTTCACCGTCACGCCTTATACTGTAGGCGTGGCAACAGGGTGTGGGGCCGCGAAGAAGCGGGAGGGGTTGGACGAGTCCTGTAAGAACGACAACGGGGACCTAAGGCATAGCGCCCGGTCCCCGTTTTTTAATGCCTGCCGGCAACCTGCAACCTGCTGCCGGTTACACCGCCATGTCTGCAAAGGCGTCCTGCTCGTCGCTGGAAAACATCCGGTCCAGTTGCAGCATGAGCAGCAGCTGGTCGGCGTGCTGAATCACCCCGCAGATGAAGTCCTGGTCCACTCCACCCGCCACCATGCTGGGCGGCGGCTGAATCTCGCTGCTGGAGATGCGGATCACCTCCGAGACGCCGTCCACGATGAATCCCGTCAATTTGCCGGTGATATCCATAACGATGATGCGGGTATGATGGTCGTTTTCGGACCCCGTCATGCTGAATCTGTTTCTGAGCGAGATGACCGGGATCACCTTGCCGCGCAGATTGATGATCCCCTCCACGCTGGGTGGGGTGTTAGGTATGTGAGTGATCGGCGTCATCCTGATGATTTCGCGGACCTTGAGCACCTCGACCGCGTATTCCTCGGGCCCCAGGTTAAAGCTCACCAACTGGATCAGTTCATGCTGCGCTTCACCCTTCTTTACCGGCACGATGGCGTTGGACATGGATTCCTCCCTGCAGGCGATGATTTGTTTAGGTACCTTTAAGACCTATCGGCACCAGGCGACAAACCTTGAGCAGGAAAATGCCCATTCACCATTCACCATTCACCATTCACCATTCACCATTCACCATTCACCATTCACGTCCTCTCCTTGAGCTTTACCGCAACCGGTTTCAGGTGCCAGATATCATCGCGGTACTCGGCAATGGTGCGGTCGGTGGAGAACTTGCCGCTCTTCGCGCTGTTGATGATGCTCATCCGCGTCCAGTTCTCGCGGTCCCGGTAGGCCTCGCTGACCCTGCTCTGCGCATCGACGAAGCTGCGGAAATCGGCAGCCACCATCCAGGGATCGTGGGGGGTGGTGATGGCGCCAAGGATCGGATCGAAGATTCCGGCCTCGAACATGTTGAAGTGCCCGCTCTTGATAAGCTGCATGACACGGACGAAGTCCGGGTCGGCTGCGATGATGGCGCCCGGGTTGTAGCGGTTGCGCCGCGCCTCCACCTCTTCGGCTGTGAGCCCGAACACGAAGAAGTTGTCGTCCCCCACCTCCTCGCGGATCTCGATGTTCGCGCCGTCCAGGGTGCCGATGGTGAGGGCGCCGTTCATCATGAACTTCATGTTGCCGGTGCCCGAGGCCTCCTTGCCTGCGGTTGAGATCTGCTCGGAGAGATCGGTTCCCGGGCAGATCACCTCCATGGCAGTCACCCGGTAGTTGGGGAGGAAGGCGACCTTGAGCCGGTCTCCCACCAAGGGGTCGTCGTTCACCACGCGGGCCACGTTGCTGATCAGCTTGATGATCAGTTTCGCCATGTAATAGCCGGGTGCCGCCTTGCCGCCGATCAGCACGCAGCGGTCGGTCCATTGGGCCGTGTCGCCGCGCTTGATGCGGTCGTAGAGGTGAATGACGTGCAGGATGTTCAGCAGCTGGCGTTTGTATTCGTGGATCCGCTTCACCTGGACGTCGAAGATTCCCGCGGGGTTGAAGGCGACACCGCACTTTTCCCGGATCAGATCGGCGAGCCGCGCCTTGTTGGCCTGCTTCACCGCGTGCCACTGTTCGCGGAAATCCGGGTCATCCGCAAACTTGGCGATCTCCCGGATCTGGTCCAGCTGCGCCACGAAGCCGTCGCCGATCTTCCCGGCGATCAGGCGGCTTAGGCCCGGGTTGCACCAGGCGAGCCAGCGGCGCGGCGTCACGCCGTTGGTCTTGTTGTTGAACTTGTGCGGCCAGAGTTCGTAGAAGTCGCGGAACAGCCCCTGAACCAGGAGCCGGGAGTGGAGTGCGGCGACGCCGTTCACCGAGAAGCTGCCGACGATGGCGAGATACGCCATCCGGACCTGCGGCGTCTCCCCCTCTTCGATGATGGACATATGCCGCAGACGATCGCTCTCGCCGGGCCAGTGGCTCGACACCTCGGAGAGGAAGCGGGCGTTGATCTCCAGGATGATCTCCAGGATGCGAGGCAGTAGCTTTCTGAACAGGGAAACCGGCCATCTCTCCAGCGCCTCGGGGAGCAGGGTATGGTTGGTGTAGGCCATGGTGCGGCAGGTGATGGTCCAGGCCTCGTCCCATCCCATGCCGCGCTCGTCCATCAGCAGGCGCATCAATTCCGGCACGGCGCAGCTCGGGTGGGTGTCGTTCAACTGGAAGCAGTTCTTTTCGGCAAAGGTGCTGAAGTCCCCCTTTTGCAGCGTCACCCAGCGTTCGATGACGTCCTGGAGGCTCGCCGAGGCCAGGAAGTACTGCTGGCGCAGGCGCAACGCCTTGCCGTTCTCGCTGGCGTCGTTGGGGTAGAGCACCATGGTGATGTTTTCCGCCGCGTTCTTGGTCGCGACCGACTCGGTATAGCTTCCCGCGTTGAATTCGTCCAGGTCGAAGGCATCGGTGGCTGCCGCTTTCCAGAGTCTGAGCGTGTTGACCGTTCCATTCTGGTAACCGGGGATCGGGATGTCGTAGGGTACCGCCAGCACGTCGTGGGTATCCACCCAGCGGCGCTCAGAGGAGCCGTCGGCTCGGGTAAAGCACTCGGTGCGTCCGTCGAAGGGGATGCACTGGGTGTATTCGGGCCGCTCCACCTCCCACGGGTTGCCGTCGCGAAGCCAGTGGTCCGGCTCCTCCACCTGCCTGCCGTCGACGATGCGCTGCCGGAACATGCCGTACTCGTAGCGGATGCCGTACCCCATGACCGGGAGCTGCAGGGTGGCGCAGCTGTCCAGGAAACAGGCGGCCAGGCGCCCGAGACCGCCGTTACCAAGCCCCGCGTCGATCTCCTCCTCGGCCAGATCCTCCAGCTTGATGCCGAGGTTATGCAATGCCTCGGTGGCGGCATCTGTGATGCCGAGGTTCAGCAAGGCGTTGCCCAGGGCACGCCCCATGAGGAACTCCAGGGAGAGGTAGTAGCCAGTCTTGCAGTCGGCATCCAGGTAGGCATAGCGGGTAGTGTTCCAGCGCTCCATGAGCCGCTCGCGCACCGTGATCGCGAGCGCCTTGTAAAGATAGCGGGGGGACCGGCAGTATTTGTCGCGGCCCAGTTGGTAAGAGTAATGATGCCTGAAACCCAGGATGAGACCCGGTACATCAATAGGAAGAGGGGGCAGATCGGTGAGCCCCGGGCTGTATATAGTCTTGGTCGGTTTTTTATGAGTCATTGCTGCTCCTTTCCGGGCGTGTCATTTTTTACAGGATGAAAAGCTCATCCATTCTACCGGGTTTTCGAAATTTCAAAAACCAAAAAGAATTTTAATATTACCAAGGACCTACACCTCCCGGTTGCCCCCTACTCCATCGCCCCGAACATCCCGCGGCGCTCCAGCCACTTAGCCAGTTCCAGCACCGGAAAGATGGTGCAGGCGGCAGGAACGATGATCGCCCAGTCCGCGGGCGGCAGGGCAAAGGTACCGAAGGGCTTGTGCAGAAAGGGGAGATAGATCACCAGCAGCAGCAGGAGAATCTCCCAGAGGATCGCCAGGTTCAGCCACCTGTTGGCGAAGGGGTGCTCCAGCACCGAATGCCGGTCGGAGCGGAAATTGTACGCCTTGAAGAACTCGATGAGCACGAGCGTGACAAAAGTCATGGTCATCGCCTCGGAGATGCTTCGCCCCGAGACGCGCGACCAGGAGAAGAGGGAGAGGTTGACGAGCGCCGACCACCCTCCCCCGATCAGCATGAGGGTGACCACCGGCCGGGTGAAAATGCCCCGGCGCGGGTCGCGCGGCGGGCGGCGCATGAGGTCGGGGTCGGGCGGGTCCACCGCCAGGGCCAGGGCGGGAAGTCCGTCGGTGGCAAGGTTCACGTAGAGGATCTGCACGGCGGAGAGCGGCAGGGGGAGGCCCAGGAAGAGCGCGCCGGCCATCAGGCCGATCTCGCCGATGTTGGAGGATAGCAGGTAAATCAGGTATTTCTTGATGTTGTCGTAGATGGCGCGCCCCTCTTCAACGGCAGCCACGATGGAGGCGAAGTTGTCGTCGGTGAGCGTCATGGCGGCGGCCTCCTTGCTGACATCCGTGCCGGTGATGCCCATGGCGATGCCGATATCGGCCCTCTTGAGCGCCGGGGCGTCGTTCACCCCGTCGCC
>DATCHY010000076.1:0-2206 GCA_036508065.1 Geomonas sp.
AGCAGATCGCGGTGAAACCGATTCCTCAAATATGCTGTCAGCCAAAACGCCGACAGCGAAGAAAACCAAAAAAAGGAAGTAGTAGAACATGAAAAAACAAATGTATACGAACCTCGTCATCCGTTCCAGCCTCGCATTGGCCCTGGCCCTGGCCATCTGGTCTCCAGTCCAATCGCAATCCGCCGAGCCTGCGGATGGGAAGGTGATGGCGGAGGGGAAGATGATGATGGAGAGCAAAATGATGGAACGCTGCCAGGCAATGAAGGAACAGAAAGCGAAAATGATGGCAGACATGAAAGCTCAAGACGCTCAACTCACCGAGCAGCTCACCGAGATGAACCGCGCGCCGGAGGATAAGAAGATGGGTTTGATGGCCGCCGTCATCACCCACATGGTGGAGCAGCGGGTCGCCATGGATGCGCGGAAGGCAAAGATGGAGGAAGAGATGATGCAGCACATGATGCAGCACATGCAGATGGGCAAGGAATCCATGTCGCAGTGTCCGATGATGAAGGGGATGAAGGATATGGAAGCAAATTTGGGGGATGCTCAAACAGAACAGAAAGGATTTGTGCAAGATATCGAGAGTCTCGCCATCAAGAATGCCGAGTTCCGCCGGGTGCTTTACACGGCAAAACACTGCCAGCTCGTCGTCATGTCGCTAAAGCCCAAGGAAGAGATCGGGGCGGAAGTCCACAAGCTCGACCAGTTCTTCCGCGTGGAGGAGGGTTCCGGTGAGGCGGTTCTCAATGGCGTTCGGACGGCGATCCGTGCGGGCTTCGCGGTGGTCGCCCCGGCTGGCTTGACTCACAACATCATCAATACCGGCAGTGTTCCACTGAAGCTCTACACAATCTATTCGCCCCCGAATCATCGGGACGGCGTCGTTCACCATACCCGCGCCGACGCGGAGGCTGATAACGAGCACTTCGATGGTATAACGACGGAGGAAAGATGAAAGCCTTGATCATAAGTGCGGACAAATTTGAGGACTCTGAGTTGCTGGTCCCATACTACCGGCTGAAGGAGGCGGGCGTCGAAGTGACCGTGGCCTCCCTGAACCGAGGGGCCATCAAGGGCAAGCACGGGTACGACGTGGCCGTGGACAAGACCCTTGACGAGGTCAACCCTGACGACTATGCGATCCTGGTC
Organism: Geomonas sp.; assembly: GCA_036508065.1. Taxonomy (GTDB): domain Bacteria; phylum Desulfobacterota; class Desulfuromonadia; order Geobacterales; family Geobacteraceae; genus Geomonas. The sequence goes on from DATCHY010000076.1 coordinate 1,153, forward strand.
CTGCCCGGAGGGGCGGCGCCGGCGTTGGTGAGAAAAGAGCCGAAGGCGCTGGAGATCGCCCGCAGCTTTTTTTCCCGCAGCAAACCGGTTGTTGCCATCTGCCACGGGCCGCAGATCTTGATCAGCGCCGGCCTGTTGCAGGGGCGACGCGCCACCTGCTACAGGTCGGTGACTGATGAACTGAAAGAGGCCGGCGCGCTCTATGAGGACCGGGAGGTGGTTGTTGACGCCGATCTGGTCACGTCCCGGGAACCGGCCGATCTCCCTGCGTTCATGCGCGAGACCATGAAACAGCTCGGACTTTAGCTTGCCGTGGCTCTCTTGGCCTCGGCATCGTCGCATACACGCCGAATCCCGTCGGCCGCGTGCATCCTGGAGTCGGACACGCTCGAAAGCCGGGCGAACCCTTTCGCACATGGACGATGTGAAGGCAGTCGCGGCAGGAGTAGTTGTCGTAGCCTGGAAGGTTCGAGCCCATGGGGGTGAAGGACTCGCGGGCAGAGCGGGCGTTCACGAGGGTCTCATGGCCGGCGTGGTCGGAGGCGGCGCCATCGCGCGACGGTAGCACTCGTTGCAGAAGCCCCCGCCGGCTTCGCCGTGGCGCCGAGGGAATCTGCGAGACTTCCCCCGTGGACATTCTCGACACCATCGACGGCGCCCGCCGGGCTCGTCCTTGACGCGGCTCGCCGGCCGGCCCAGATTGAAGACCAGAGCTGCGAGCAGAGGAGGCCGAGCATGTACTGGCAAAGATGGTCTGACAGGCTGAAGGGGGAGCTCGGGCTCGCGACCGAACCGGTTGCGGTCACCTTCGCCGGCGCGCCGGCGCCGGGCGGCCCCGTTTCCCACGGCAAGGCCTCCGTGTGCCAGGCCCTGAAGAGAGCGAGCGAAGGTGAGTGCATCGCCATCTCGGTCGAGACCTGTGGGTGTCCCGGGGGCCTGGTGAGCCTCGGGCTCGGGCATCTGCCGCCCGACGGGAAGGAGCGGCTGGCGGAGTTCCTCGTCGAGAAGGAGAAGGTCTACTGCTCCCGCGCGGCTCTCCACCGAGGGCAGGGGA
>DATCHY010000077.1:0-2934 GCA_036508065.1 Geomonas sp.
AACTCTTCGGCGCCCTCGCGCGCGAGCTCGATGTCGTGATCGTCACCTCGCTCTTCGAGCGGCGAGCTCCCGGGCTCTACCACAACACCGCGGTCGTCATCGACAGCGACGGGAGCATCGCGGGGAAGTACCGGAAGATGCACATCCCCGACGACCCCGCCTTCTACGAGAAGTTCTACTTCACACCCGGCGATCTCGGTTTCGAGCCGATCAGGACCTCGGTAGGGCTGCTCGGGGTGCTGGTCTGCTGGGACCAGTGGTACCCGGAGGCGGCCCGCCTCATGGCGCTGGCCGGCGCCGAGATGCTGATCTACCCGACCGCCATCGGCTGGGATCCCCGGGACGAGCAGGAAGAACAGCAGCGGCAGCTGGACGCCTGGGTGACCGTGCAGCGCTCCCATGCCGTCGCCAACGGCATCCCGGTACTTTCGGCCAATCGTGTCGGCTTCGAGCCAGACCCGAGCGGTGCCGGCGCCGGTATCCGCTTCTGGGGCTCCAGCTTCGTGGCCGGCCCGCAGGGGGAACTGCTCGCGCGCGGCGGCGAAGGCGAGGAGCTGCTCATCGTCGAATTGGATAGAGGTAGAAGCGAGGATGTCCGGCGCATCTGGCCCTTCCTGCGCGACCGCAGGATCGACGCCTACGGGGAGATCGTGCGCCGCTATCGCGACTAAGGATGCGGGCGGGAATGGTTCTGGAAACTTCTGCTGCTATTAAGCTCGAATAATTGCAAAGCAAAAGGCGTTACCACAGAGGTACACAGAGGAAATCAAAAAGCTCGGATCGGCTTAAAGCCAAAAGTCCGAAGCCGTTTGTTGGATTTACTCTGTCATCCTCCGGTGATCCTCTGAGTCCTCTGTGGTCAAGCATTTGATTCTGGCATTAGATTCAGTCTATGTTTTTAAACAAGCTCTTATTCGCAAAGGAGACAGCGTGCAGTCCACGATCAAAATGTCCCAGAAACTCCTCAATAGCTTGGAAGCCTTAAACGCCGGCGAACATGCCCTGATCCAGCTCCTTTCCATCATCTACGCGCCCGCCTCCAAAAACGTCCTGCTCAACATCGCCAGGCGATTCGATATCCGCGCGCCGGACGATCGCGCCTACACCGGACTGCTCATCGCCGAGACCCTCGAAAAACTCAGCCGCGCCAAGCTGGTTGCGCTCACCAAGGAAGGGGTGCGCTGCAACCCGCAGATCATGCATGCAGCGACCCTGGGTGCCGTGAGCGACGGCTCGTTCAACGCCATGGCGCTGGCGGTGCAGCTGGAGATACCGATGGTCTCCGACTGGGGGAACAGCTATTACCGCTCCCCCCAGCACGCCCTGCGCGACGTGCGGATCGGATTCTACCGCAAGGACCCGAAAATCGTCTTTAACATGATGACGCGCTTCGAAAAACAGTTCCCCTATGAGGCCCTCTACTGCCACCCGTTCGTCTCCATCTGCAACTCCCCGTTCGACGGCGACTGGTTCCGCTCGCTCCCCGAACCGCTTACCACCGCGGCGCTCAGGGAAATCCTCGCCCATTCGGCTGTCACCCTCTTCCCGTCCGACGGGGCGTTCCAGATGCTCTGCGAGAGGGCGGCCAGGGAGGCCATGCCGCAGGATCTGGTCGACATCTACTGCAAGGAGCTGCTGTTGCGCGGCCGGCGCGCGGAGGCTGAGCAAGCGGCGTACGACATGTTCAATTCGAAGCAGCTGGCGGTCCTCGGCTGGGGCGCCCTGTTGCGCGGCGCCTACCCCGATTCGATCGGCCATTTCGATGCCGCCTTTTCCCGGCTCAAAAAGGAAACCGGCAAGCGGAAGACCTTCTTCGACGACATCACCGGGCCGTTCTGCATCCTGGCGCTGATCGGCTCGGGCGACCAGAAGATGCTCGATCGCGCCGCAGAGCAGTGCGCCTTCGTGGTCGGCAAAAGGGAGTGGCCGCATCAGGATGTCTACCGGTTTCTGCTGCTCGTGATAGCGGAACGAAACGGGGAGCGGGGCGTCGCCGCCCGCCTCGAGGCGCAGGCCACCCGCCTCTCCAGCTCGCCGCTGGTGACGCTCTTTCTCTCCATGGCTCTTTACTGGTGCGGGTCCGAACTGTCCGCACAGCAGGCCGAGCCGTTGCCGGATCTGGCGGCAAAGGCGCGCAATGCGGGATACCTCTGGCTCGCCGATGAAGCCAACCTGGTCGCCCTGGCCTGCGGCGTCGGGACCCCGCAGGCCGAGAAGCTGCAGGCCCGCTACGACAAGGAAGGACTCGTCCCGCTGGTCCGCACGGTCGAGAAGAGCGAATTCTGGGAGAACGCGCTCAAAGCCCTCACCAAACTGAACAAGACCGAGGAAGCTCCCGCCCCAAAAGTAGCGGCGCAGGCCCGCCTGATCTGGCACCTGCAGGATCACGCCAGATTTGTCGAGGTGCAGCCCCGCGAGCAGAAACTGACCGCCACCGGGAAGTGGAGCGCCGGCAGGAACGTGTCGCTCAAGAGGCTCGCCGAGGAGACCAAGTCCTTCGATTTCCTGAGCGAACAGGACCTGCGCATCTGCGGCTGCATCAAGCAGGAGCGGGAGTCGGGCTACGGCTACTATGGCCGGGAAGTGTACCGGCTCGACCTGGATCGGGCGCTCCCGCTCATGGTCGGGCACCCGCAGGTCTATCTCGATCCGTCGGCCTCGGTCAGCCTGGAGCTCGTCTCCGGGGAGCCGGAGCTGCAGCTTGCCACCCAGGGGGAGACCCTGGTGATGACGCTCTTCCCCCCTTTCGAGCAGGACCGCGAGATCTACCTCGTCAAGGAGAGCCCGACCCGTCTGAGGGTTTTCGAGGCGAAGGAGGAGTATAAGAAGATCGCCGCCATTTTGGGAACCGGCCTCAAGGTGCCGGTAAAGGCCAAGGAGAAGGCGCTCGAAGCGATCAACTCGCTCTCCTCGATCCTCACCGTCCACTCCGAC
>DATCHY010000078.1:0-5668 GCA_036508065.1 Geomonas sp.
CAGGGAGATCAAGATCGAGGGGGCCAAAGAGATCACCCCCGAAAAGGTGCGCGAGGCGGTGGAAATCAAGCCGAACACCATCTTCTCCTCGAAGGATCTGCAAAAAAGCATCAAGAAGGTGAAAAAGCTCTACGCCGACGACGGATACTACCTGGCCGAGGTGGAGGGAAGCACCAGCAAGCGCTCCGAGACCGAGATGGACGTGATCATCAAGGTGAAGGAAGGGAAAAAGGTCCTGATCCAGAGCATCGCTTTCGACGGCAACCGGGCCTTCAGCAAGAGAAAACTCAAGAAAAACATGGAGACCTCCGAGGAGTGGATGTTCTCCTGGCTGACCGGAGCCGGCACCTATAAGGAAGAGGTCCTGAAAAACGACATGGCGCTCCTCACCGAGCTGTACATGAACAACGGATATGTCAACGTGAAGGTAGGCGAGCCGAAGGTGGAACTGCTGCCGGACAAAAGCGGCATGAAGGTTAGCATCGGAATCACCGAGGGGGAGCAGTTCCGCATCGGGAAGCTCGATTTCAAGGGCGAGCTCCTGGAGAGCTCCGAGACGCTCATGAAAAAGCTGACGCAAAAAAGCGGCGAATTGTTCAGCCGCGCCGCCCTGAGGACCGACGTATTCGCCCTGACCGATCTCTACGCGGACAAGGGATACGCCTTCGCCAACGCCACACCCCAGACCAGGATGAATCCGGACAGCCACACCATAGATATCACCTTCGAGATGGAAAAAGGGTCGCTGGTTCACATCGACCGGATCAACATCGCCGGGAACACAAAGAGCCGCGACAAGGTGATCCGCCGCGAACTCAGGCTGAACGAGGGCGAACTCTACAGCTCGACTGCCCTGAAGCGAAGCAAGCAGAACCTGATGAACACCGGATTTTTCGAAGAGGCCAACCTGGTGACGGCCAAGGGGGGCTTCGCAGACAAGCTCGACCTCAACGTGGACGTGAAGGAAAAGCCGACCGGCACCTTCAGCATCGGCGCGGGGTACAGCTCGCTGGACGGCATCATCGGTCAGGGTTCGATTCAGCAGGCTAACTTCCTGGGACTGGGTCTCAAGGCGACTGCCGCGGCTTCCTTCGGGAGCAAGTCACAGACCTACAACCTCGGGCTCACCGACCCCTACTTCCTGGACAGCAAATGGACCGTCGGGGCCGACGTGTACCGCACCGAAAGGCAGTACCTCGACTACACGCGCCGCGCGACCGGCGGCGATATCAAGGCCGGGTATCCGCTCTCCGACACATTGAGTACTTTCTGGCTCTACAAGTACGAGGAAAAGGAAATCTTCGACGAGTCCGCTGCGCTGCAGGAAAATATCCGTATCGGCGCCATCCTGGCACCGGAGGTAAGGTCCTCTACCAGCGCCATTTTGGCGAGCCTCACGAGTAACACGACCGACTACCGGATCGACCCCTCTTCCGGGATGATAGACTCGCTCTCCCTGGAGTTTGCCGGGCTGGGCGGCACCAACCGGTACCTGCGCTACCTCACGGAACACACCCTGTTCTACCCGGTCGGTTTGGGGACGGTCGCCTCGCTGCGCGGCACCTTAGGTCTCATCCAGAGCATCGGCAAGGAGATCCCGCTCGACGAGAAGTTCTATCTCGGGGGGATCAGCTCGCTGCGCGGCTACTCGGGGAGGACGGTGTCCCCCGTAAAGACCACCCGCCCGAACAACGCGGACGGCGCAGGCGTCTTCGCCAGCAGCGTGAACCGGGTTTATCTTGGGGGTGAAGTCGAGGCGGTGGCCAACCTGGAATACACCTTCCCGCTCCTGAAGGAAGCGGGACTCAAAGGTGTGGTCTTCTTCGATGCGGGCAACGCCTCCACTACCATCGGGAACACCTTCTCCAATTTCCTGACCAGCTACGGCGCCGGGGTCCGCTGGTTCTCGCCGATCGGCCCGTTGCGGCTCGAATACGGTATTCCTATCAACCCGCGGGAAGGGATCGACAAGTCCAGCGGAAGACTCGAATTCTCTATCGGAAGCATTTTCTAATTCTATAGCTACGGCAAGGAGCATGTCATGAAACGTTTCATCGTCGCTTTATTCCTGTTACTCGCACTCCCCCTCTCCGCACTGGCAGCCGACGGTGCCAAATTCGGCTCGGTCGACATCCAGAAGGTGCTGCTGATGTCTGACGCGGGGAAGGAGGCCAAGGATCTGCTGGGCCAAAAGGCGGGCAAGTACGAGGCCGAGAAAAATAGCAAGGAAGAGGAGCTGAAGAAGCTCAAGGTCGAGCTGGAGAAGCAGGGACTCCTGCTCTCTGAGAGCGCGCGCAGCTCCAAGGAGCGCGACTATCAGCAGCGCCTCAAAGAGTACCAGCGCTTTCTGAAGGACGCCCAGGAGGACCTGCAGGCGAAAAACGACGAGTTCACCAGCAAGATCGTGGACGAGATCGTCAAGGTGGCCCAGGAATACGGGCGCAAGAACGGCTACACGGCGATCTTCGTCAAGAGCGAGACCATGGTCTATCTCGACCCGAGCGCGGACCTGACCGAAGAGGTGCTGAAGGCCTTCAACGCATCGAGGAAGAGACCGTAAAACCGTAAAACCGTGAATGGTGAATGGTGAATGGTGAATGGTGAATATAATCGTGAAGGGTGAAAGGTGAATTAAACCGTGTAGGTTATGGGTTTCGCTTTTCGCGCCTTTTCGCCATTCACCTTTCACCATTCACCATTCACCATTCACCATTCACGTCTCAAAGGTGACACATGAAAAAAACGCTTCAAGAAATTGCGCTTTACCTGGGCGGCAGCGTGGCCGGAGACGGGGAGACCCTCATCAGCGGCCTCGCCACACTGGACGACGCCGGAGAGGGGCAGTTAAGCTTCCTGGCCAACCCCAAATACGCCTCCAAGGTCGCCACCACCCGGGCCTCTGCTGTGCTGCTCCCCGCGGGGGCCGACCCGCAGGGCCACAACGCGATTTTCCACCCCAACCCGTACCTCGCCTTTGCCAAGCTGCTCACCCTTTTCTACGTCGCTGCCGCTCCCCCTGCCGGAATCATGACGGGCGCGCACGTGGCCGAAGGGGTGCGCCTCGGCTCAGGGGCCACCATCCACCCCGGCGCCTCGGTTGCCGCGGGTGTCGTAATCGGCGACCGCGTTGTCCTCCACCCGGGCGTTGTCCTGTATCCCGGGGTGACGCTGGGCGACGACGTGACCTTGCACGCCAACGTGAGCGTCCGCTCGGGGTGCCGGATCGGCAACCGCGTCACCGTCCACGACGGGACGGTCATCGGCAGCGACGGCTTCGGCTACGCGCCGGACGGCAAGGGGTGGTACAAGATACCGCAGATCGGCATCGTGGTGGTCGAGGACGACGTGGAGATCGGCTCGAACAGCGTCATCGACCGGGCCGCGCTGGAGGTTACCCGGATCGGCCGCGGCACGAAGATCGACAACCTGGTGCAGATCGCCCACAACTGCGTCATCGGGGAGGACTGCATGATCGTTTCCCAGGTCGGCATCTCCGGTAGCACGCAACTGGGGAATCATGTTATCATGGGCGGGCAGGTCGGAGTCGCCGGGCATATCAAGATCGGGGACAACGTGATGGTGGGGGCCAAGTCCGGGGTGCCGGGAAACCTGGCTGCCAACCAGGTGGTGAGCGGCATACCGGCCATCCCGCACCGGGAGTGGCTCAAGGCCTCGGGCGTCTTCCCCAAGCTCCCCGAGTACAGAAAGTCGATGAACTCCCTGGAAAAACGGGTGGCCGAACTGGAAAAGATGGTTGCGCAGGGATTGACTTCATAATACGTTGGGGCTCTGTTTCCGCCAAGCCCCGCCCCTGCCTTGGGTGACGTATCTACCCCATTTAAGTCCGATGTCCTGATGGCTTTTTGCCACCGATGTACTGATAGCGCGAAACGTGTAACGCGGGACGCGAAACTATTATTTATAGGAGACCTAGCATGCTGGATATAGTCGAAATTATGAAGATCCTGCCGCACCGCTACCCGTTCCTGCTGGTCGACAAGGTGCTCGAGGTGGAGCAGGGCAAGCGGATCGTGGCAATCAAGAATGTGACCATGAACGAGCCGTTTTTCCAGGGGCACTTCCCCGGTTTCCCGGTCATGCCCGGGGTCCTGATCATCGAGGCGATGGCCCAGGTGGCGGCGATCATGGCCTACCTCGCCTCGGGCAGCGAGTCCAACGAAAAGGTGAGCTACTTCATGGCGATCGACAACGCGCGTTTCCGCAAGCCGGTGAAACCCGGGGACACGCTGAGGATCGAGATCGAGACAATCTTCCACAAGCGCGGCATCTGGAGCGTGGCCGGGAAGACCTATGTCGGCGATGTGCTGATGACCGAGGCGGATCTGAAGGCGACGCTGGCGGCGAAGTAGGCGCGCAGGCGGCTAAACGCGGTATTCAAGGGGGCACGCAGTCGGCGATGAAGGCGGGTGTCTCGTCTCAACCTGACGCTTGGGCGCTACCGCACCAGGCGCGCTGCAGCAACTATCGGAGATGACCATGATTCACCCTACCGCAATACTACACCCCGGCGCCCAGATAGCGCAGGGGGTCGAGATCGGGCCCTATGCCGTCATCGGCGAGCATGTCCGGATCGGGCGCGGCACCAAGGTCGGCCCGCACACGGTCATCGACGGCTGGACCGAGATCGGCGAGGACAACACGATCTTCCACATGGCGTCGGTCGGCGCGGTCCCGCAGGACCTGAAATACCGCGGCGAGGAGACCTACCTCAAGATCGGCAACGGCAACACCATCAGGGAGTTCGCCAGCCTGCATCTCGGCACGGTGACCGGCGACGGCGAGACCACCGTCGGGGACGGCAACCTCTTCATGGCGTACTCCCACGTCGCCCACGACTGCCATGTCGGCAACGGCGTGGTGATGGCCAACGCGGCGACGCTTGCCGGGCACGTGACCGTGGAGGACCACGCCATCCTGGGCGGGCTCTGCGCCGTGCTGCAGTTCACCCGGATCGGGACCCACGTCATGGTCGGGGGCGCCACCTCCGTCACCCTGGACGTTCCCCCCTACACCATCGTCACCGGGGACCGGAGGGAATCGAGGCTGCGCGGTCTCAACCTGATCGGCCTGAAGAGGCGCGACTTCCCAGAGGCAACCATCTCAGGGCTGAAAAAGGCGTACAAGATCCTGGCGCTTTCCGGACTCAAGCTCTCCGAGGCCGTCGAGCGGATGAAGTCGGATATCCCGCCCTGCACCGAAGTCGACTATTTCATCTCTTTCATCGAATCCTCCAAAAGAGGGGTTTGCAGGTAAAAGAAACAGATTAAGATTGAGGTTAAGGCTAAGGTTGAGTGAACCCTTCCCCCGTGCGAACCTTTCCCATTAAGGTAAACAGTTTGGTTGAGGTTAAGGTTGAGAATAGATCTTCCTTAACCTCAACCTTAACCTTAACCTTAACCTGATTTCTCCCGTTCCCCCCGTTTCCTTCCCCCGATTTCAATGCTAATGAGGATTGCAAGTTGCCAGAAATAAGTGATAAAGTGATGATCGTCGCCGGTGAGGCCTCCGGCGACCTGTACGGCGCTACCCTGGCGGCCGAGATCCGCGCGCTCTCCCCGGATACCCGCCTTTTCGGCATGGGCGGGGACCGCATGCGTGAGGCCGGTGTCGAGACCCTGGTCGACGCCAACGTCATGGCGGTCATGGG
>DATCHY010000079.1:0-6580 GCA_036508065.1 Geomonas sp.
GGACCCGCGTAGAAGGGGTTCAGCCCTTCCTTGTCGGTCCCTTTGGACGCGATCTCGAGCAGTGTGTTCTTGACAACCTTGTACTCGACGTTAGCTTTGCGAAGCTCGTTCCTGAGATCAGTTGCCTGGCCTACGTTCATGCCGCGGAAATCCGCGAGAAAAACGGCCTTGGCCCTCAGGAGCTTGTCGTGCATCTCGGCAACAAGTTCTTGTTTGTTTTCTTTGTTCAAGCGCCTTCCTCCTTTCTTTTGGTATACGGGTACGTGACCCCCGCCAAAGTCAGGAAGTTGCGGAAAATTTCTGCCATCTCCGACAACATCTGCAAGTCTCGGTTGGCCACCTTGCGGTGATTAAGCGCCCTTCCCGCCGTGGATCGGGCACACCTACTGTCTTTGACTTTGGCTTTTGAAGCTTTATTTCAAGATCGCGCCGACTTCGGCGAGATCGATGGATACGCCGGGGCCCATGGTGGAGGAGACCGAGATCTTCTTCATGTAGGTTCCCTTGGCTGCCGAGGGCTTGGCCTTCTGGAGCGCCTCGACCAGTGCTACGATGTTCTGCCTGAGAGTCTCGGCGGTGAAGGAGACCTTGCCGACCGGGGCGTGGACGATGCCAGCCTTCTCGACGCGGAACTCGACCTTACCGGACTTGGACTCCTTGACGGCGCGGGCCAGGTCGAAGGTGACCGTGCCGACCTTCGGGTTCGGCATCAGGCCGCGCGGTCCGAGGAGCTTGCCGATCTTGCCGACTACACCCATCATGTCCGGGGTGGCGATCGCGGTATCGAAATCGAACCAGCCGCCCTGGATTTTAGCGACCAGGTCGTCGGCGCCGACGAAATCGGCACCGGCCTCGCGGGCCTCTCTTTCCTTCTCGCCCTTGGCGAAAACGAGGACGCGCACGTCCTTGCCCAGGCCGTTGGGGAGCACTACCGCGCCGCGCACCATCTGGTCGGCATGGCGGGGATCGACGCCGAGCTTCACGACGAGGTCGACGGTCTCGTCGAACTTCGCGAATGCAGCGCTCTTCACCAGCTCGATCCCTTCCGTGAGGAGATAGCTTTTGCTCCTGTCTACCTTGGCAGAAGCCTCTTTAAGCTTTTTTGTCGTTGCCATTTCTTTGTACCCTCTCTTTATCTTAAGCTATCTCGACGCCCATGCTGCGCGCGGTACCCTCGATGGTCTTCATGGCCGCCTCGATGCTCGCGGCATTGAGGTCGGGCATCTTCTTGGTGGCAATCTCGCGCACCTGCTCCTTGGTCAGCTTGCCGACCTTGGTCTTGTTGGGGACGGCGGAGCCGCTCGTGATGCCGAGCGCCTTTAGGATCAGGGTCGGTGCCGGCGGGGTCTTGGTGATGAAGGTGAAGGAGCGGTCCGCAAAGACGGTGATCACGACCGGTGTAACGGTCCCAACCTCGTCGCCCGCGGTCTTCGCGTTGAACGCCTTGCAGAACTCCATGATGTTGACGCCGTGCTGACCGAGTGCGGGACCGATCGGAGGAGAAGGATTAGCCTTCCCTGCGGGTACCTGCAGCTTGATATATCCGGTTATCTTTTTGGCCATTTTCCTACTCCTTTGAACTATCCTCTGATACGTATCTTAGCTATCGGTAACAGCGGGGGCTACCCTACTGCTTTTCTACCTGCATGAATTCGAGCTCGACCGGTGTGGCGCGGCCGAAGATGCTGACCATGACCCGCAGCTTCCCTTTGTCGGGCTTCACGTCCTCCACCACTCCGGAGAAGTTGAGGAAGGGGCCGTCGATGACGCGCACCGTCTCGCCCACTTCGAAGAGCACCTTGGGGCGGGGCTTTTCAGCGCCCTCCTCCATACGCTTGGTGATCTTCGCCACTTCTTCGTCCGGAATCGGGAACGGGTTGTTGCCGCCGACGAAGCCGGTCACCTTGGCGGTCTCTTTGACCACGTGCCAGCTGTCGTCGTTAAGATCCATGTTGACCAGAATGTAGCCGGGGAAGAACTTCCGCGTGGAGGTCTTCTTCTCACCCTTTTTCAGCTCGACGACGGTCTCGCACGGGATCAGGATCTCGCCGAAGAACTCCTCCACTTCGAGCTGCTTGGTGCGCTCGGCAAGCGAAAGCCGCACCTTGTTCTCGAAGCCGGAGTAGGTGTGAACGCCGTACCATTTATGTGCCATTTGTCAGTCCTCTAGCGGAGTATCGACCTGATGAGCTTTGCAAGGACCACGTCACAGGCGCCAAGATAAAAAGAGATGAGCATGATGATGACGACGACCACCTGCGCAGTAGAGATGGTCTCCTTACGGGTCGGCCAGGTTACCTTGGCAAGTTCCGCCTGCACTTCCTCAAAAAAATTCTTGGTTTTAGCGAGCACTTGTCACACCCCACTTGGTGAAGAGATTGAAATAAATTGGCAGGCCAGGTAGGATTCGAACCTACAACACCCGGTTTTGGAGACCGGTGCTCTAGCCGTTAGAGCTACTGGCCTGCAGCGGGGGTCCCACGCGGCGCGTGGAACCCCAAAGCATAAAAATTACTTCGTTTCCTTGTGAGGAGTATGTTTACGGCAGAAACGGCAGTACTTGCTGAACTCCAGTTTCTGGGGGGTAGTTCTCTTGTTCTTCGTGGTGGTATAGTTACGCTGCTTGCACTCGGTGCAGCCAAGGGTGATGATATCTCTCGCCATGTCTCTATCCTTTTATGCTGGTTTCGCGTTTCGCGTTAAAATCTTTGCAGCAAACCCAAAACACCGAGCCGAACACGAAAACGTTCTTTAAGCTATGATCGAAGCGACGACGCCGGCGCCGACGGTGCGGCCACCTTCGCGGATTGCGAAGCGGAGACCTTCGTCCATGGCGATCGGGGTGATCAGGTTAACGGTGACCGAAACATTGTCGCCAGGCATGACCATCTCGGTGCCGGCCTCAAGGTCCACGATGCCGGTCACGTCCGTCGTTCTGAAGTAGAACTGCGGGCGGTAGCCGTTGAAGAACGGGGTGTGGCGGCCGCCTTCCTCTTTGGAGAGGATATAGGCTTCGGCCTTGAACTTGGTGTGCGGGGTGATGGAGCCGGGCTTGGCCAGAACCTGGCCGCGCTCGATGTCCTCACGCTTCACGCCGCGCAGCAGCGCGCCGATGTTGTCCCCTGCGCGCCCTTCGTCCAGAAGCTTCCTGAACATCTCGACGCCGGTTACGGTCGTCTTGGCGGTAGCTTTCATGCCGACGATCTCGACTTCCTCGCCGACCTTGACGATGCCGCGCTCGACGCGACCGGTGGCGACGGTGCCGCGGCCGGAGATCGAGAAGACGTCCTCGACGGGCATCAGGAAAGGCTTGTCGATGGCGCGGACCGGATCAGGGATGTAGGAGTCGACTGCGTCCATCAGCTTGAAGATGCACTCTTCGCCCAGCTCGCCCTTGTCGCCTTCCAGAGCCTTCAGAGCGGAGCCCTTGATGATCGGGATATCGTCGCCGGGGAAGTCGTAGGAGCAGAGCAGTTCGCGGACTTCCATCTCGACCAGCTCGAGGAGTTCCTCGTCGTCCACCATGTCGGCCTTGTTCAGGAACACGACGATGTAGGGGACGCCGACCTGGCGGGCCAGGAGGATGTGCTCGCGGGTCTGGGGCATCGGGCCGTCAGCTGCGGAAACCACCAGGATCGCGCCGTCCATCTGCGCCGCTCCGGTGATCATGTTCTTGACGTAGTCGGCGTGGCCCGGGCAGTCGACGTGGGCGTAGTGACGCTTGTCCGTCTCGTACTCGACGTGGGCGGTCGCGATGGTGATGCCGCGCTCGCGCTCTTCCGGTGCGTTGTCGATCTGGTCGAACGGCTTGTATACTGCCTGCCCTTTGCCTGCGAGGACCTTGGTGATGGCAGCGGTCAGGGTAGTTTTGCCGTGGTCGACGTGACCGATGGTCCCGACGTTTACGTGAGTTTTGTTTCTTTCGAATTTTGCTTTTGCCATTAGGAATCCTCCCTATAGAACAACAACGTTTTTATGTGAATGCTATTTTTAGAAGAATGGAGCCCACAACCGGATTCGAACCGGTGACCTCTTCCTTACCAAGGAAGTGCTCTACCTACTGAGCTATGTGGGCCTGTGCGTTATTGGAGCGGGAAACGGGACTCGAACCCGCGACCCTCAGCTTGGAAGGCTGACGCTCTAGCCAACTGAGCTATTCCCGCCAATTTCAGCGTGTAGCGAAGTTTTTTGAATCAACGGCCTTCGCCTAACCAGTACTAGCGACCTACGGTCTCCTGGGTTCGGCAGACGCCCATCTCATCTGCAGCTTGTGTGGTGGAGGGAGGAGGATTCGAACCTCCGAAGTCGATGACGACAGATTTACAGTCTGTTCCCTTTGGCCGCTCGGGAATCCCTCCAGACGAAGAACTTCTTTTTTCAAACTGGAGCTGACGATGGGACTCGAACCCGCAACCTGCTGATTACAAGTCAGCTGCTCTACCAATTGAGCTACGCCAGCCTATCAACATCCACCATCCACTCCGTCTTGCGTTCAAAACTGCTTGGCAGAATCGAATCCCTTTTCTAAAGCAAAACGTCCTTCAAGTCAATATCTTTTTTTCACTGAGTGAAATATTTTTTCCCTGAGGCGTCCCCGAGGACCCGGCCAGCCCCCCCCCAGAGAGTGATCCTGACAAGCGAAAAGAGTAGTATACACAGACATCTGCAGCACGCAAGCTGCCGGAATAGCGAAAAATGCTTCGGGACCACAAGGCTTGTGATCGCACCCCTCCCCTACCGCCTGGCGCCGGCTCCAAATAATTCGGCGGCTGCAGCCTCGCGGCCGCACTCCTTGAGCGCCAGCAGACAGTTCTTGCGCTGCTCGGGAATATGGTACAGCAGCAGCGACTTCTGCAGCCCCTTCTCCCGGTCCGTCTTCGGGACATACACCTGCTCGCCCGTGAAGGGGTCTACGCCCGTATGGTAGATGCAGGTCGACAGCGTCCCCGGGGTGGGGGTGAAATCCTGCACCTGCTCCACCTGCATCCCCCAGCGCCTGAGCAAAAGCGCCAGGTCCACCATGTCGGAAAGCGTGCAGCCCGGATGCCCCGAGATGAAATAAGGGACGATGTGCTGCTTTTTCCCGACCCGGCAGCTCTCCTTCATGAAGGCGTCCCGAAAGCGCTCGAAGCAAGCGCGCCCGGGCTTGCGCATGACCGCCGTCACCCGGTCGGTCAGATGCTCGGGGGCAACCTTCAGGAGCCCCCCGACGTGGTGCTCGACCAGCTCGCGCAGGTAGCGGGGCTGGCGCTCCAGCAGGTCGTAGCGCACCCCCGAGGAGACCGCGATGTGCTTCACTCCCGCGACCTTGCGCGCCGCCGCCAGGAGCCGGGAACTCCCGGAGTCGTCGGTCACCAGGTTTGCGCACAGCTTCGGGTACAGGCAGCTGCCGCGGCGGCAGACGGCTCCCGCCGCGGGGTCGCCGCAGGAAAGGCCGAACATGTTGGCGGTAGGACCACCGAGGTCGCTTACGCTGCCGCGAAACCAGGGGAGGGCCGTGAGCCTCTCCAGCTCCCGCAGGACGCTCGACTCGCTTCTGGACTGGATGGTCTTTCCCTGGTGATGGGTAATGGCGCAGAAGGCGCATCCTCCGAAGCAGCCGCGGTGGGTGGTGACCGAACTGCGGATCTGCTCGTAGGCTGGGATCGCCTCGGTATAACCCGGGTGCGGCGCCTTCACAAAAGGAAGGGCGTAGATCGCGTCCAGCGCCTTCTCAGATAGCGGCTGGGCCGGCGGGTTGCAGACCAGATAGCGCGCGGCGTGACGCTGCACCACGACCCTGGCGCAGGCGTGGTTCTGTTCGCCGCTCAAAAGCCGGAACGATTCGGAGTAGAGCGCCCGGTCCGCCGCGACCTCCTCGAAGCTCGGCAGCTCCAGCAATCCGGTCCCGGTCTCCGGGAGGGCGGACGAGGCGTAGGCCGTGCCGCGGATATCCCTGATCGCCGGGAAGGGCTCGCCGGAGTCAAGCCTCGCCACCAGTTCGAGGAGCGGGCTCTCGCCCATGCCGTAGACCAGCAGGTCCGCCTTGGCGTCGATGAGCGCCGAACGCCGCACCTTGTCCTCCCAGAAGTCGTAGTGGGCGAAACGCCGAAGGCTCGCCTCGATGCCGCCGATCACGACCGGAACGTCCCGGTAGGCCTCCTTGAGACGGGAGGTGTAGATGATGGTCGCGCGATTGGGGCGGGCGCCGTGGAGGTTTCCCGGCGTGTAGGCGTCATCGCGGCGCAGTTTTCGCGCCGGGGTGTAGTGGGCCACCATGGAGTCCATCGCTCCGGCCGCCACGGCGAAGAAGAGGCGCGGGCGCCCCAGGGCCATGAAAGGCTCCTTACTGCGCCAGTCCGGCTGGGCGATGATGCCGACCTTGAGCCCCCTGGACTCCAGCAGACGCGCCAGGAGCGGCACTCCGAAGGCCGGATGGTCCACGTAGGCGTCACCGGAGACGAAGATGACATCGAGCTCGCTCCAGCCGCGTGCCTTGGCCTCTGACATGGCAGTGGGGAGAAACTTCGGGGGAGAAACCTGTTTCGTGCTAGTTTTTTTCATAAATCAGTCCGATCGGTCGGATCGGACCGATCGGACC
>DATCHY010000080.1:0-2560 GCA_036508065.1 Geomonas sp.
CATAACCTGATGCCGATGCTGCTCCCTTTCATCTCCCGATAACTGTAAGACCCTGATTTATGACACCTTACGGCGGATGGCTTTCGCCTTCCGGTCTGCGCCGGGCCTCTGCCTCGATGAGCACCTCCTTCTGGGTGCTTCAAACGTGGAGTGCCTGCTGACAGATCTGTCCTGAAGCTCATTGACATGAGCCAATGGTAAAGTATCTTTAATAGTATTTTCAACAATCTGTTGCCGGCAAGCTGCAGAGTTTCGCACGATAGCGGAGGTTATCTATGGAGGCAACTGCCTGGCAGTTCGATCTTGGTGCGAACGTCGTCAAAGGCGTAGGAACACGCTTCAGGGTCTGGGCTCCCAAGGCGCAAAGGGTATCTGTTCACATCGCATCTGGTAAGGCGGCCGGTACCTATCTCCTGCAGCAGGAAATAAAAGGGTACTACTCCGGGACGATCCCGGGGGTTGCCGACGGCGATCGCTATTTCTATCAGCCCGATGACGGGCCAGTGCGCCCGGATCCCGTATCTCGTTTCCAGCCCGACGGCGTGCACGAGGCGTCGCAGGTGGTCGATCCCCGGCTCTTCGCCTGGCACGATGACGGCTGGGGCGGAATCGCCCTGGAGAGGTACGTAATCTACGAACTCCACGTCGGTACTTTCACCCGGCCCGGGACCTTCGAGGCGGTGATCCCCTTTCTGGACTACCTGGTGGCGCTCGGGATCACCGCTGTAGAGCTCATGCCGGTGTCCCAGTTCGCCGGGGACCGCGGCTGGGGCTACGACGGCGTCTGCCAGTTCGCGCCCCAAAACAGCTATGGCGGCCCCGGCGGCCTGAAGCAGCTGGTAAACGCCTGTCACCGCAAGGGGCTCGCGGTGGTCCTGGATGTGGTCTACAACCACTTCGGCCCGGAAGGAAACCATATCGGGGACTTCGGCTACTATTTTTCCGACAAGTACCGCACACCCTGGGGCAGCGCCATGAACTTCGACGGGCCCCAAAGCGATCCGGTGCGGGAATTCTTCATCGGCAACGCCCTGTACTGGATCGATGAGTTCCACATGGACTCACTGCGCCTGGACGCCGTCGACTTGATTATGGATCAGCGCGCCCGGCACTTTCTGCAAGAAATAACCGAAACAGTGCATCGCCACCGAGAGCAGCAGGGAAGGCAGATTTACCTTTTCGCTGAAAACGACACCAACGACATGCGGCTGATAAACCCGGTGAAGGTCGGAGGCTACGGCATCGACGCCCAGTGGTGTGACAATTTCCACCATGCGCTGCGCGCCCTGCTCACCGGAGAGACCACGGGGTACTACGAGGATTTCGGCCAGTTCAGCCAGCTGGTCAAGGCCTATACCGATGGCTTCGTCTACACCGGCGAGTATTCGACCTACCGCCAACGCTGCCACGGCGGGCCCTCGGGGGATCGGCCCACCTACCAGTTTGTCGTCTTCTCCCAAAATCACGACCAGGTCGGCAACAGGAAGTGCGGCGACCGTTTGAGCGCGGTGCAGGCGTTGGAAAAGCTGCTGCTCGCCGCAGGCGTGGTGATCCTCTCCCCCTATCTCCCCCTTCTTTTCATGGGGGAAGAATATGGCGAGAAAGCACCCTTCCATTATTTCGTGGGCTATTCCGACCCCGATATCATCGCGGCGGTACGCAAGGGGAAAAATGAAGAGCATGCCTCCGGCGTCTGCGATGGACCGATTCCCGACCCAGAGGCCGAGTCGGTCTTTTGGGAATCAAAGATCGACCTGAGCCTGAAGAGGGAGGGGGAGCAGGCGCTCATCCTGGAGTTTTACCGGCAACTGCTGTCACTGCGCAAGAGGCTGCCGGCCCTGCAGGTTTTCCGAAGGGAGCAGATGGAGGTGGTCGGCTGGCAGGGGCAAAAGGTCCTGACCATCCAAAGGGAGGCCGAGGATAGCGCCGTCGTCTGCCTCTTCAGCTTCAGTAACACCCAGGAGCAGGTGGTCCTCAATCTGCCGGCCGGCAACTGGGAAAAACTACTCGATTCGTCGGCGCAGCACTGGAGAGGTCCGGGAGAGGTCGCACCCGCAAGCGTAGCCGCGGCAGAGGGGGGAAGCAGCAACCCGCTTTCCATCAACCCGTTCAGCCTGCTGGTATATTCCCGCAGCAAATAGGAGGAGGTCATGGAACAAAATCAGGAGCGCTATGTCTGTGTGCACGGTCATTTCTACCAACCGCCGCGGGAAAACCCCTGGCTGGAAGCGGTGGAGATTCAGGACTCCGCAGCGCCCTACCATGACTGGAACGAGCGCATCACCGCCGAGTGCTATGCCTCCAATGCCGCCTCGCGCGTGCTGGACGGTGAGGGGCGCGTTGTGGACATCGTCAGCAATTACGCCAAGATGAGTTTCAACTTCGGGCCCACGGTGCTCTCCTGGATGGAGAAGGCGGCACCCGAAGTGTACCAGGCGATCCTGGACGCGGACCGGCAGAGCCTTGAGTGGCGCTCGGGTCACGGCGCGGCGATTGCCCAGGTCTATAACCACATCATCATGCCCCTGGCCAACTCCCGCGACAAGCGCACCCAGATAAT
>DATCHY010000081.1:0-2480 GCA_036508065.1 Geomonas sp.
GTGGAACTCCTGGTCCCCGGCGCCCAGAACCGCGAGATGGACCCGGTGCTGGTGACGCTCGACCCGGGCGGGGAAATGGACGAGCAGCCGGTCCATGAGGGCGAGGAATTCGGCTACGTCATCGCCGGCAAGGTGCAGTTGAGGCTGGACGACAAGCTGTACACGGTGGAGAAGGGCGAGTGCTTCTATTTCGCCTCCGACAGGAGGCATGCGGTGAAAAATGTGGGGAAGAGCGCGGCGAAGCTCCTCTGGGTTGTGACGCCGCCGACGTTTTACTATTAGAGAATTAGAGAAGAGGAGAGTTACGAAATGAGCAAAGTACTGATTATCGGAGCAGGTGGCGTCGGCGGGGTCGTTACACACAAGTGCGCACAGGCCCGCGGCGTGATCTCCGCCATAACCCTTGCCTCGCGCACCGAGTCGAAGTGCCGGGCCATCGCCGCACAGATCACCGATTTTCCGGTCCAGACCGCTCAGGTCAATGCCGATAACGTCCCGGAGCTGATCGAGCTGATCAAGCGCGAAGAGCCGAAGCTCGTCATCAACGTGGCGCTCCCCTATCAGGACCTGACCATCATGGACGCCTGCCTGGCGACCGGCGTCGATTACCTCGATACCGCCAACTACGAGCCGCTCGACACCGCGAAGTTCGAGTACAGCTGGCAGTGGGCCTACCAGGAGCGCTTCAGGGAGAAGGGGCTCATGGCCCTGCTGGGAAGCGGCTTCGATCCCGGCGTTACCAACGTCTTCACGGCCCTGGCCGCCAAGAGGTACCTGGACGAGGTGCAGGAGATAGACATCATCGACGCGAACGCCGGGAACCACGGCCAGCCCTTCGCCACCAACTTCAACCCGGAGATCAACATCCGCGAGGTGACCGCCCCCTGCCGCCACTGGGAAAACGGCGCCTGGGTCGAGACCGCGCCGCTCTCCACCAAGAGGAGCTACGACTTCCCCGAGGGGATCGGTCCCATGAACATCTACCGGATGTATCATGAGGAGATGGAGTCCCTGGTGAAGCACATCCCGACCATCCGCAAGGCGCAGTTCTGGATGACCTTCTCGGACAACTACCTGAAGCACCTGGAGGTGCTGCAGAACATCGGCATGACCCGGATCGACGAGGTGGAGTATAACGGCCAGAAGATCGTCCCTCTGCAGTTCCTGAAGGCGCTCCTCCCCGATCCCGGCAGCCTGGGGCCGCTCACCAAGGGGCGCACCTGCATCGGCGTGGTCGCCAAGGGGATCAAGGACGGAAAGAAGAAGCAGGTCTACATCTACAACATCTGCGACCACGAGGCGTGCTACGCCGAGGTGAAGTCCCAGGCCATCAGCTACACGACCGGCGTGCCGGCCGTGGTGGGCGCGGTCATGATGCTGACCGGCAAGTGGCACAAAGCCGGGGTCTACAACATGGAACAGTTCGATCCCGAACCCTACCTGGAAACGCTCAGCACTTTCGGCCTTCCCTATGTGGTGGTCGACGGCGGCGACTGGCTGGAACTTACGTGACCCGTCTGCATCTGGAGGAAATGACGCGGCTTAGCCCGTCGCCGGCCTTCGTGGTCGACCTGGGGCGGCTGCGCCACAATCTCGCCATCCTGGACGATGTGCAGAAGAGAAGCGGCGCCAAGATCCTGCTGGCGCTCAAGGCCTTCTCCATGTGGAGCGTCTTTCCGGTCATCGCGAAGAGCCTGCACGGCGTCTGCGCCTCCTCCCCCTGGGAGGCGAGGCTGGGAAAGGAGGAGTTCGGCCGCGAGGTGCACAGCTTCTCGGCGGCCTTTAAGGAGAGCGACGTGGTGGAGCTGTTGCAGAGCTCGAACCACCTGGTCTTCAACTCCTTCAGCCAGATGGAGCGCTTCCGTCCGCTCTGGGAGAAGGAGGCCGGCCGCGTCTCGGTGGGCCTCAGGGTGAACCCGGAGCAGTCGGAGGGGCACACGGAGATTTACGACCCGAGCGCGCCCAAGTCCCGCCTGGGGATCCGGCGCGCCGAGTTCGACGGGAAGAGCCTTGAAGGGATCGAGGGGCTCCATTTCCACACGCTCTGCGAGCAGCTTTTCGAGCCGCTGGAGCGCACAGCAAGGGTCTTCGAGGAGAAGTTCGGGGAGTTCCTGCCGCAGATGAAGTGGCTCAACCTGGGCGGCGGGCACCACATCACCCGCGAGGGGTACGACGTCGACGCCCTGGTGCGTCTGGTCCAGTATTTCCGGGAGAAGTACGACCTGGAGGTCTACCTGGAGCCGGGGGAGGCGATCGCCATCGGCACCGGGATCCTGGTCTCCGAGGTGCTCGACATCACCCACAACGTGGTGGACATCGCCATCCTGGACGTCTCGGCGACCTGCCACATGCCGGACATCCTGGAGATGCCCTACCGGCCGGAGATCGCGGGCGGGTTCGATCCGGGCGCCAAGCCCCACGACTACCGGCTGGGCGGCCCGTCCTGCCTCGCCGGGGACGTGATCGGCGACTGGTCCTTC
>DATCHY010000082.1:0-2278 GCA_036508065.1 Geomonas sp.
GGGATGCCGAGGGTCTTCAGGATGGCGCTCTGGTGGGCGCTTCCCACCTGGTGGCAGACCACGCGGTCGACCTCGGAAGAACTCCAGCCCACCTCGGGGAGCAGCTGCGCCCAGGTGCGCCGGCCCAGTTCGACGCCGTAATTCATGACGTTCACCGCATCGGTGCTCATGGACTGGACGAAGCCGCCCTTGCCGTCCGGCGTCACCCCCCAGAGGCACAGGGCGTGATGCTCGGGTGCCGCCTGAGTCATGCCGCCGCGCAGCCGCCTTCTCCCCGACTTGGAAAAAGAGCCGTCGGTCAGGAGCACCGCCACCGCCCCGGAACCGCCGGTAAGGGTCGCCAGGGAGCTGGCGAAGTTCTCCATGCGCGGATCGGCGAGCATCCTCGCGATCATGATGTCGTTGATGTCCCGGGCGCTCTCGCAGGAGACCACGAGTCCCGCCCTGATCTGGCCGAGCTCGATCCGGTTGGCCATCTCAAGGATGCCGTTCAGCACGCCAAGGCAGGCGTTGGAGAGGTCGAAGATCGCGGTGTTGCCCGAGATGCCGAGGCCCGCGGCGACGCGGCAGGCGGTGGCTGGTTCGAACTGCTCGCGGCAGACGCCGGTGTAGACCAGCGCACCGATGTCGCTTGGGGAGATGCCGCTTGCGGCGAGGGCCTTTTTCGCCGCTGCGACGGCGCCCTTGGAAAGCGGGAAACCGGGCTCCCACCAGCGCCGCTCCCGGATGCCGGTCAGGGCCTGGAGCTGTCCCGGTGAAAAGTGGAGAGTCTTGTAAAGAGGCTCCAGACGGGCCTCAAGCTCGGCGGAGGTGACGACCACCGGTGCCAGCTCATAGCCGAGAGATTCGATATATACCTTGGAATACTTCATCTATCACCTTAAGAAAATGTCTTTTGAAAAATCCGAATTTTTCCCATGAGGAAAAGTGTTACCCATCTCCCCGAACTGGTGTTACCTATGGCCGTTATTGCAGAAGTGATAACCATTGCGTCCCCTCGCCCGCCGGGAGAGGGACAGGGTGAGGGATCTGCCATCTGCGGTGAATAGTCCCGTAGGGTGGGCCGTGCCCACCAATCGCTGCCGGCCGGTGGGCACGGCCCACCCTACGGCTGACCGTGTTATTCGTCCCTACGCCCGCTCCAGCTGCACCGTGAAATCATCCATCTGGTAGATGGGACGGCCGTCAACCGAGAGTAAACCGGCGGCGACCAGTATCCGCTTCTGGTCGTCCACTGCGGTGATCCATGCCAGGACCGTCACCTGCTTGTCGGTCGGCACCACCTGGCCGCGGTAGAGCCAGCGATGCCGGCGCTCCAGGGCCACGGCGGCAACCGTGTCCCCCTCCTGCCAGCCCCAGCGCTGGACTGCGGCGTACTTCACGAGCTGCAGGAACGACTCCAGCCCGAGCGAGCCGGGGGTTACCGGGTCCTCGTAGAAGTGGGCCTTGAAAAACCACTCTTCGGTGTCGACCTCTTTGGTCCCCTTGAGATATCCCAGCCCCGCCGGACCTCCGTCCGGGACGAAGAGCTCGATCCGGTCGATCATCCGGAGCTTTTTCTCAGGGAAGGGACGCCCCTCGGGGTAGGGGAGGCTCGCGCCGCGCCCGGTTTCCTCGGCCGTCGGCAGGTACGGGGCGGCATCCCGGATGCCGACCTGGTTCGCCAGGGCATCCTTGGCGAAGAAGCCGAACATGGTGTCGCCCTCGTAGAGGACGCCGTGCCGGTCCGCCACGCTGAAGTCGAACTCCTGGATGATCATGCCGCCGCTCGTCGCCACCTTGGTCATGGTCGCGCTTACCGTCAGGGTGCCGCTTGCCGGCGTTACCGGCCGGTGCTGGACCGCATTCCCGCCGAGGTTCCTGAAGGAGATGTCGGTCGGGCTGTTGAGCGCAGAGCCGACGTAGGCGGCGAGCCAGCCGCACGGCTGCAGGGCGGCTTCCAGCAGCACCGCGAACGGCATGCGCGGCTGCCGGTCGGCGGCGAAATACCAGGCATCGGCCGGGATGTCGTACTGGGCCTCGGCCATGGCGCCGGGGACCATCTGCCACGGCTCGCCGGCCAGGGCGGTGACCCGGTCCATGAACTGGAACGGCGGCCCGGGGAGGCGGGCAATCTTTCGGTCGGTATCGAAGATCCGGTACTTGTCGCCGAACCCGTCGGAAGGATTGCCATTGCTGTAGGCAAGTATCTGCTCTTTGGTGTAAATTGCGGGCTTGCGGTCGTACCCGGCAGCTGCAGCGTCGCACAGCGCGGCACCCTCTCCCGGCGCAACGGTTT
>DATCHY010000083.1:0-4218 GCA_036508065.1 Geomonas sp.
GATGAGCGCCATCTCCAGGGCGGTATCCTCGGAGACGTCCTGGATCACCACCGGGACCTCATGAAGCCCCGCCTTCTGGGCCGCGCGCCAGCGCCGCTCGCCGGCTATGATCTCGTAATGCCCGTCCCGCCGCATGACCACGAGAGGCTGGATGATCCCCTTTTCGCGGATCGAGGCGGCCAGCTCCTCGAGCTTCTCGTTCACGAAGGTCTTTCTCGGCTGTTCCTTGTTCGGCCTGATCTCCTCGATCGGGCAGGAGAAGTACTTCTTGCCGTGATCCTCCACGACCGGGAGCAGCGCCCGCATCCCTTTGCCCAGCCCCATCTTCTTAACCATGTGTCGCCTCCCGCCCGATGATCTCCTTGGCCAGCTCCAGGTAACTGGTGGCCCCCTTCGAGGTGATGTCGTAAAGCAGGATCGGCTTGCCGTGGGAAGGCGCCTCGGAAAGCCGTACGTTTCTCGGGATCACCGTCTCGAAGGTTTCCCTCGCGAAGTGGGTCCGGATCTCATCGCTCACCTGGCGCGACAGGTTGTTCCTGGCGTCGAACATGGTGAGGAGGATTCCCTCTATGCTGAGGGCGCTGTTCAAGCCCTGCTGGATCAGGGCGATGGTCTTCAGTATCTGGGAGAGCCCTTCCATCGCGTAGAACTCGCACTGCATCGGAATCAGCACCGAGTTGGCCGCGGTCATGGCGTTTATGGTGAGGAGGCTCAGGGACGGCGGGCAGTCGATGAAGATGTAGTCGTAGGAGTCGGAGAGCGTCGCCAGGATCCGCTTGAGCTTGCGCTCCCGGTCCGGGACATTGGCGAGCTCCAGTTCGGCACCCGCCAGGTCGGAAGTTGCCGGCAGCAGGTGGAGAAAGGGGAGTTCCGTCCTCTGCACGATCGCAGCCGGCGGGGCGTCGTTGATCAGCGCGTCGTAGATGCTCTCCGACAGCCCTTCCTTGTCCGTCCCGACCCCGCTCCCAGCATTCCCCTGCGGGTCCATGTCGACCAGGAGCACCCGCCGCTCGGTGACTGCAAGGGAGGCGGAGAGATTGACTGCCGTGGTGGTCTTTCCCACCCCACCTTTCTGATTCGCCACACAAATGATCTTTGCCATTGGTTTTCTTCCGATTGGTAGTCTGTCCGGTGACAGTCGAGGACGTCATGTAAAAGCATGAAAAACTATCATACTGCCGCCGGTATGGAAAGCGTTTTTCTTACCCGTGTCACGAGCCGCTTGACTTTGGTCAAGGCGATGCCGCCGAAAACGGTTTACCGTGCAGCTTCTTTGAGCGCTGTTTTGATCAATAGGTGAGCCGGGTCCGGCCCTGCCGCAGAGATGACGGCGCCATTCCCGGCACCAAGAGGAGATTTCATGAAAAAGGCGATCCTGTTTGTTATGCTTTTGCTGACCGCCCAAAAGGCGCAGGCCTTCCAGTGCAACGAGTGCCACAGCAAGAATCCGGCGATGGTCCAGATGCACAAGGCGCTGCAGGGACGGGGATGCTTTGACTGCCACAAGATGGGCGAGAAGCTGATGGGAAAGGGGGTCCCCAGGGACAAGTCCGCCCAGATGACGCGCAGGATTAGCGACCCCCTCTGTGTCGAGTGCCACAAGAAGTAAACAAGGTTTGTGAAAGGCTCCCCCTCCCTGACCCGTCCCCCTCCGGGAGAGGGAACCTTTTCACAGTTCCCCCCGCGCCGACGACAATAATTGCGGCTGGCTTCGGCCAGAAAACTGCGAACCTGCCTTAAGCTCGCGTTTCCCTTGCTTATCCCGCCCCTTTCGTTATACTTGCTGCTTCCAAAGCAACCGGATTCCGGAGGGTGCATGACCCGCTTCTCAGACCTGCCCATACGCACCAAGTTCTACGCCCTCCTGTCCCTCCTGCTGCTCGTCCTGTTCCTCGCTGCAGCGCTCTTCACCTACCAGAAACAGGAAAGCTTCATCCTCCGGTTCGCCGTCGATAACGCCCGAAGCTTTGCCAGAGAGCTCATCGAGACGCGGGACTACATCTCCTCCGTGGTAAAGGGAGAACCGGAGCATAACTACAACCTGGTGCCGCAGGTGGTGGCAACCCAGGTTGCCAAAAGGGTGACGCAAAACACCAAGTACTACGTGCGCCAGGTCTCGCTGCGCTACAGGAATCCGCTAAACCGCCCTGACGACTATGAAATCGCCCAGTTGCAGGTTTTCGCCAAGGATCCCTCCCGCGAGGCCTACGGCATCGTGAAGAGCGGCGACGCCCGGGCCTTCCGCTATATGCAGCCGATGCTCGCCACCGCCTCCTGCCTGGAATGCCACGGCTCCTACGAGAAGGCACCCAACTTCGTGCAACAGCGCTTTCCTCCCGGCCACTATTCCTACAACTACCGGGTTGGCGAGGTGATAGGCGCGGTCTCAGTCAGCATCCCGATGAAGGAGCTCTACGCCGATCTCGGCGCCAACCTGAAACTCGACCTCCTTGCCAGGGGGGGCGTTTTCCTGATCGTCATCATCGTCATGGGCGCCATATTAAAGCGCACGATCATCGACCCGGTCAAGCTGCTCTCCGATCGGATCACCACGGTGACCAGGACCGGCGACTTCGAGGCGAAGCTGCCGCAGAAATCGGCGGACGAAATCGGCCAGCTGATCGGTGCCTTCAACGACATGATGGACGAACTCGCCCGCAGAACCCTGCAGTCGCGGGAAGCCGACGAAAGGTACCGGCTGTTCATCGAGCTCTCCAACTCTGCGGTGGTCACCTTCCTGCGGGACGGTAAGATCGTCATCACCAACCAGAAGGCCGAATCGCTCTTTGGACAGTCCCGGCAGTCCCTGCTCGGGGAATCTATCTTCTCTTTCCTCGAAGACGGGGCCGATCTCAGGAAAACGCTGGCCCGGGGAACGGCCGTCAAGGAGCAAAGCACCAGGCAAAAGGTGCGCGGCGGCGACGGCAGGATAACCGAGGTTGAGATGGTCGTCTCCGCGTCGCAAACCGATCGTGAACCGATGTTCACCGCCATCCTGAGGGAGCGCGCAGGGAAATGACACCACGCAGAGGAGCAGACCTGATGGCATTGCGAAACTGGAGGGTCTCATGACGGCCGTCCTGTTGATCACCGAGGAGGCGAGATTGCGACAGCTCTTCACCAAGCTGGAGCACGAGGGCCTGTTCCGCCTCCGAGTCGCCCCGACTCTCGCCCAAGGGGACGAAGAGATTGTCGTCCGGGTCCCCGACTATGTCTTTGTTCAAAACCACATTTCCGGGCTCTCCGGCGAGGTCATCGTCCGCTACCTGCGTGGCCTGCTCCCCGAAGGAGCCGAGGTCATCCTGATGACCCGGGACGCCGCAGATGCTGAGGAGATTCGTAAGGCCGGCACCCAGTTCCTCGACCTCTCCGGGAGCGACGAGGCATTGCGGCTGTCGATTGGCGATACTGTCCCCAAGCACGCGCCGCGCGAAAATCCACCGCCCAGCGGTCTTCACCCCGCGCCGCCGAGAACCGCCAAGGAGCTGCTGTTTGACGCGGCTGACCGCGAGGTGCCTGCCGGCAAACAGTGGCGCCGCCTCTGGCTCGTTCCGGTCGCCCTCGCTGTCATCTCCCTGTCCGTCATCGCCTACCACCTCGGCAAAATGGCGCCGCAGCCGCCGGAACCCGCCCAGAAGACCGTCGCCGTGACGCCCCAGGCCGGCGGCGCCGGGTCTGAGTCAAAGAAGGTGCTTCCGGCGGTAAAAAGCCCGGTCAGATCGGGGGAGGCAACTACGTCATCAGGGCGGTATCGCCATTACGTGGTGCAGCCCGGAGACAACCTTCAGAAGATACTTGTCAGAGATTTTGGCTACTCAGAGGAGGCCGCGCTGGCGATCCTCCCCGAGGTCAAGCGGCTCAATAACATGAAAGACCTGAAGAGTCTCAAACTTGGGCAGAAGCTCACCATTCCGGTAGCGCGGAAACGAGGCAAACTGGCGAAATAGAAGCTCGACCTGAGACCGACCCGATCCATTGGCCGCCAGTAAAAAATCGCTTTGCGGTCCGGGGTCTTAGTATGATATGGTGTACCCTTTGAAAATTACTGCCGCTACACGGGCAGCACAGATGTTACCAGGGAGAACGAATCAATGAGTAAAGAGCTGTACATTGGCAGTCTGTCGTATGAAGCGACCGAATACGATATCGAGAAGCTGTTTTCCGTGTCGGGGAGAGTCACCTCTGTCCACCTGATATGCGACAACAAGACCGGCAGAT
>DATCHY010000084.1:0-4908 GCA_036508065.1 Geomonas sp.
CTAATAGCAACACTCCAATCACTGCATTTGTAGACTTTAAAATTGATGGGGTAATAGGTAATGGGGCAAACAGTCAAATCATCGGTCATTTTCTTGCTTATTATAAAGATAGGAGCTCGAGCCACCCAGGCGGACCCAAGAATAATAGTGTCACGCCACCTGTGCTTTTAAAGTAATAGATTGACCTTGGTACAATCCCCGATTCCCTGCCGAAATTTCCCCCTAAGGCCGGGCTGCATTCGTTTCATTTTGCCTTGAGATGTATCCAGTTCGATGAAGAGAAGGTTGCTTTGTCGGGCTGGCGGATGTCGCCCCTATATCAAGACATATCCCATATCACAATAAAAAATGTTTGCCTGCTGGCGGATTTCTTCGCCTGCGTTCCTACGGACGCAACCAGGTGTGCAACCTCAAATTATTAAAGACATCACCGCGTGAATATGTTAGGACTACTCCTGCCTGCATTACCTTCAGAGAGAACTTTAGGATGTAGGAGCATGTGAGGATTTTTTCTTTTAAAGTCAGGTAAAACGTAAAGCCTAGCCAGTGAGGGTGAAAAAAGGAACTGTCAGAATCTACAGGAAAAAAAGGAGACGATATGGCGCAACCGCTTGACGGCTTACGGGTACTGAATCTGGCAGTAAACCTTCCTGGCCCTGCTGCGGCCGCCCGTCTCTCGCGCATGGGTGCTGAGGTGATCAAGCTGGAGCCGCCGGCGGGGGACCCCATGGAGCTCTATCATGCCGGCTGGTACCGCGATATGGCCGCCGGGCAGACTGTGCTCAAGCTCGATTTGAAAGTCGCCGCCGACCGGGAGCGTCTCGATGAACTGCTTGGGGGAGCGGATCTGCTCATCACCGCCAGCCGACCGGCGGCGCTGGAGCGACTGGGGCTCGGTTGGTCGGCATTGCACGTGAAGTTTCCCCGCCTCTGCCAGGTCGCCATTGTGGGCTACCCGGCTCCCCGGGAAAACGAGGCCGGGCATGACCTGACCTACCAGGCTTCCCTGGGTCTGTTGAGTCCGCCCCACATGCCGCGCACGCTACTGGCCGATATGGCCGGTGCTGAGTTGGCGGTGAGTAGCGCGCTGACGGTGCTCCTGGGCCGGGTGCGCGGCCAGGGAGGGGGGTATGCCGAGGTGGCCCTGTCGGAGGCGGCCGCGGCCATGGCCGAACCTCTCAGGTATGGCTGCACGTCGCCGGGGGCCTTGCTGGGTGGCGGAATCCCCGAGTACAACATCTTTCAGGCAAAAGACGGCTGGGTTGCTGTGGCGGCGCTGGAGCCGCATTTTAAAAAAAGACTGGAAGAGGCGCTGGCCATCAGAACACCGGAAGAGTACCGGCGCGTTTTTGGAGCGCGGAGTGCCGCCGAATGGCAGCAGTGGGGACAGGAACTGGACGTACCCATTGTCATTGTCAAAGGCGGGTAACGAGGATCCCCAGAGAGCACCTGGGTGCTGCGGATCGCAAAAGCGGTCGGGTTTGCTATTAATTGATTGATTTTTCGAAGGTGCCCAACGGCAAGTACAATTACGGGGTCCTGTTCACCAGCAGAACGCCCGAATTCCGCGAAAAGATCGAGCCGTTTGTCCCATCCCCCGAGCAGCGGCATCTGGCAGTGTAGGGGAAGGACTTCTCCGACCCATCTCCGACCCATAAGTCCCTGCATACTAATAACTCCTGTAGAGACGCATTGCATGCGTCTTAGCACTGTAGCAATCGCCAAGACTAATTAGTTCTCCCGAAGAGGGCTCAACTGGATTAAGGAGACGCATGCAATGCGTCTCTACGCTCGGAAGGAGCTTGGCTTACTTTTTTAGCTGGTAACTATTCAGCCCAATCAAAGGCAGGGCGACCCATCGGGTCGCCCCTACGGGCTGAAAACGGGACATGCGGCTTTCGGGCCATGAGGATTTACGTCACCTTCTCTGTTCTTTCGATCTGCCGGCGCGAGAGCGGCGGCAGGGACCCGAGCGGCGCCCGTAAATTTTAATGATTGACAGGAATAGCGCAAAAGCATAAAAAGAATGAACGTTCATTCAGTGGGGTAGCAGATGGATTGTAGCGAGAAACGGGCAGCGATTATTCAGGCGACTCTTGAGCTCGTCAGCGAACACGGGTTTCACGGATCTCCCGTCGCCATGGTCGCTGAGCGCGCCGGTGTCGCCGCCGGAACCATCTACCGCTACTTCGAGAGCAAGGACGTCCTGATCTCGGCGGCCTATGCGGATCTCGAGGAGCGGCTTCTGAAAAAGATATTGGAAGACTATCCTAAAGAGGGAGCCGTGCGCGAGAAGTTTTCCCATCTGGCCCGGGTCCTCGTGACCCAGTGGATCTCCTCTCCGGTGGAATTCCGGTTCCTGGAGCAGTTTCACAATTCCCCTTACGGGATTGCTCATCGCAAGGAGAAGATGCTCGGCGGGAACCAGGATCTTTGCGGCAAGATCTTCGCGGAGGCGCTGGAAAAGGGGCTTGTGAAGGAGATCCCTTTTCCCATGTTCTTTGCGCTTGTCTTCGGCCCGCTGATCTACATTTGCCGGGACCACATCCTCGGCTTCTTCACACTGGACGACTCCCTGCTCCAGCAGGCAATCGACGGGTGCTGGAATGCCGTGAAACTGTCGTAATGTCATTTCTCGTAGGAACGGCATCCTGCCGCGACTATCGCCTCCAGGAGGACGCTCCTACAGGGTTTATTGAATACCTGCTTCGCGCAAACCTGCAACCAGTAAAATTTCTATCGAAGAGACGGGTATGCTCATAAAGTTATTTCCGGTAATTATCGCTTTTTCATGGGTCTTGATCATCACTGTCTGCTTTTTTCCGCGCCGGAAGTAATCCAGCTCCTGTGAAAAACATCAACGATCTGATATGTGTTGGGGCTGTGAAAAATTGAGCAGCTAAACGTTAACCAGTATAACTACCCTCTCGTTCTTCTGAGAGGGTAGTATTTTTAACTCCACATGAGGTGTCGCATGCAAAAAAGGTACAGGGTAGGCTTTCTTGCCACGGTTGTCGTCGCCGCTGGCTTCTTGTTGAATGGTTGCGGGAAGACCGGCGCAGCACCCATGCCGAAGATGCCTCCCCCCGAGGTGGGCGTCGTGGTGGTGCAGCCCCAGCGCGTGGCGCTCACCACTGAGCTCTCGGGGCGCACC
This sequence comes from Geomonas sp., assembly GCA_036508065.1. Taxonomy (GTDB): domain Bacteria; phylum Desulfobacterota; class Desulfuromonadia; order Geobacterales; family Geobacteraceae; genus Geomonas. The sequence continues at coordinate 3,155 of DATCHY010000084.1, forward strand.
TCTGCGTTTCTGGTGGCCGAGGTGCGGCCCCAGGTGGGCGGCATCATCCAGAAGCGGCTCTTCACCGAGGGCTCCGATGTCAGGGCTGGCCAGGTGCTGTACCAGATCGACCCGTCGAGCTACCAGGCCGCCTACGCCAGTGCCAGGGCGTTTCTGGGCAAGGCCGAGGCAGCGCTGATCCCGGTCCGGCTCAAGGCGGAGCGCTTCAAGCAGCTGGTCGCCATCAATGCGGTCAGCAAGCAGGATTACGATGAGGCGTCCGCTGCCGTCAAGGGCGTGGAGGCCGAGGTCGAGGTCGCCAAGGCCGGCGTCGAGACTGCGCGCATCAACCTGGCCTACACCAGCGTCAAGGCGCCCATCGCGGGCCGCATCGGCAGGTCTTCGGTCACCACCGGCTCGCTGGTGACCGCGGGCCAGGTGGCACCGCTTTCCACCATCCAGAAACTGGATACGGTCTACGTGGACGTTACCCAGTCGACCGCCGACCTGCTGCGGCTGAAGCAGGCCCTGGCGAGCGGCAAGCTCAAAAACGACGGTGCCAGCCAGGCCAAGGTGAAGCTCCTCCTGGAAGACGGGAGTGTCTACCCTCTGCAAGGTACCCTGAAATTCTCCGAAGTCACCGTTGACCAGAGCACCGGCTCAGTCACCGTTCGCAGCGTTTTCCCCAACCCGAAGCAGGTACTCCTACCAGGAATGTACGTCAGGGCCGTTCTCGAGGAGGGTGTTGTCGGCAATGCCATCTTGGTTCCCCAGCAGGGAGTGAGCCGCGATCCGGCTGGTAATGCGACGGCGCTTGTGGTCGGCGCCGGAGAGAAGGTTGAGCCTCGGATTCTGAAGGTCTCACGTGCGTTGGGGGATAAGTGGCTAGTCGATGACGGCCTGAAGCCCGGCGAGCGGGTCATCGTGGAGGGGCTGCAGAAGGCACGGCCCGGGACGCAGGTGAGGGCGGTGGCGTTCGGCAAACCGGAGGGCGCACAACCTGCAGCCGCAGCGGCCCCCTCGGTCGCAGCTGCCAGGAAGTAACTAAACTCTGTCGACTCCACCCCACCGTTCCAAGGTGGGAGGACGTCCGCTCGATATTATATTGTCAGAGCAACGAATAAGGAGCTTCTCGATGCCTCGTTTTTTCATAAACCGCCCGATCTTCGCCTGGGTAATCGCGATCATGATCATGCTGGCCGGCCTGCTGGCGGTGAAGACATTGCCGGTCTCCCAGTATCCGCCGATTGCGCCGCCACAGATTACCATCAACGCCATGTATCCCGGGGCGTCAGCCCAGACTGTGCAGGATACGGTCACCCAGGTCGTTGAACAAAAACTGAACGGAATCGACAATCTGATCTATATGTCCTCCACCAGCGACTCCGCCGGAGCCGTTGCCATCAACCTCACCTTCAAGGCCGGCACCGACCCCAACATCGCCCAGGTTCAGGTGCAGAACAAGCTGCAACTGGCCACCCCGCTGCTGCCCCAGATCGTGCAGAAGCAGGGGATTTCGGTGCTGAAGTCCACCAAGAACTATCTGATATTGGTCGGGCTGGTATCCGAAGACGGCGCCATGGACCGCAACGCCCTGACCGACTATTTGGTGTCCAATGTTCAGGATATCGTCAGCCGCCTGGAAGGGGTGGGCGAAATGCAGATGTTCGGTGCCCAAAACGCCATGCGGATCTGGCTGAACCCGAGCAAGCTGAACAACTACCGGTTGACCTCCACTGATGTGAGCGCCGCGGTACAGGCCCAGAACGCACAGG
>DATCHY010000085.1:0-4675 GCA_036508065.1 Geomonas sp.
GGGCAGTAGCGCTCCGTTTTTTTCAGGTAGCGCGCCAGGATGTAGAGCGTGGAGGGGTAACCCTCGACCCCCTTGGGCCGGAACTGCTGGATCTTCTCCACGTAGCTCCCCAGGTGCTCGTCTTTTAGATGAAACGAAGACATGAAGAGCTGATTGTGGACCCGGTTCATCACCCAAAAGGGAGCTTTCTCCTGGCTCGCCGGAACCACCTGCCGTCCCTGCAGGGATACGAACGGGTCTCCGAACTGAAGCCCGGCCCAATTCTTCTGGCGCCAGTCCGCAGCATGATGCGCCGTGCAGACGCTAAAATCCCAGAGAAAACCGAGCGGAGAGCCGGTGGTGCCGCTGGTATGGCCGTGGCGGATCCGGTACTTCGGTACGTTGTCGGCCTGCAGGCGCTTGTTGTGTTTCTTGACGTCGTCCCGAGTCAGCACCGGCAGCTTCGCCAAGTCCTTGAGGTCCTTGAAATCGCCGGGACAAAGTTTCAGATCTGTCATGATACCGCGGTAGTACGGGACGTGCTCGTAGGCATGGCGCATCAGGATCGCCAACCTTTCCCTCTGGTATTCCTCCAGTTCCCCCCGTGAAAGCTTTTCGTTTCTGGCAAACTCCTCCATGAGCCGCTCGAACTTCTTGCCGTAGCGCTCGAAGTTCAGGGAGTAGGCGTAGAGGTTGAGCAGACCCGTTTTCATGAGGTGAGGTGATTTTTCGTACAAAAAGTTTCCAAGACCCAAGGGTCACCTCCATTATCCCATGCCACCATGACGCGGGATATTCCGACCTACGAGATACGTGTTTCACTAGCCGGCGGGCGGGTCTGCAGCAACCCGGCCTTTCAGGCGCGGCATAAAAAGGAAGGGGTCGATGCGAAGCCACCTCCTCAGGAAGGCGTGATCATCCTTGCAGAGCAGGCCGACCAGATCGAGCCCAAACAGGTAGACGTAGCTAAACAGCAGAAACGAGATGCCCAGCGTGACCGGGCTCTCGGATAGGCCGAGCCTTCCCCAACAAAAGTGATACAGGCCGCTTACCGCCCCGGCGACAACCGCCACCGAAATGATCTTGGCAACCCTGGCCCAGGGCATTATTTCCGACCATTTCACCTGCAGGATGCGCACGGAGCAGGTCAGGAGGTAGGCCATGTAGAGAAAGGAGCCGACGAATACGCCGGCCGCTACCCCGATGGGTCCCAGCACCCGCAACAGCAACAGGCAGACCGAGATCTTGGCCACGATGCTGATCAGGGTGGCGTGGAACAACATGCGCGTGTTGCCGCTTACCGTCGGAATCATGTTGTACACGGTGACTCCGAACAGGAGCGACAACAGGTAGATCCTGAAGATGGGGGTGGCCTCGGCGTAGCGGCTGGTGTAGAGGATCTCCATGAGCCGCGGCGCCTCGACCAGGAGAAACACGAAAACTGCCAGGTTGATCTTGGCCACTTTATCTATGTTGGCATGCATCAGGTCGAGCAGAAGCCTGATGTTTTTTTGCTTGTAAGCTGCCACGTACTGCGGCAGGGTGATGTCGTTAAGCAGGTAGGTGATGGTGGAGATCAAAGGTACTTCCATGGCACCGCGGGAGTAAACGGCAAACTGGGACGGAGAGAATCCGCTGGAAATGATGTACTTGTCGACCTGGCTGCCGATCACCCCAAGGTAACCGGCAGCTCCGATGGGCACCGCATAGCGCACCTGGTCCATGAGCCTTACCGGTTTCGCCGCTGGGTCCGACACCTGACCCGCACAGCGATCCAGGCAGCATCTTTTCAGCAGGATGAAGAAAAGGACCAGGTTCACGGCCTTCGAGGCTGCCGAGACCATGAAGATGCTCTTGAGACCCCATCCCGCCGTCACGGCGTAGTACAAAGGGAGGTAGTCGATTACGGAGCAGGCCAGCGCGCTTACCGAGTTGGCAACCAGGGCCCCGGACGAAAAGAAGATGGGATCTCTGAAACACGTGGGCGCCTGCAGCACTATTATGGCCGCCAGATACGGCATATACTCCTCAAGCTCGCGGTTTCCCACCAGCCTGGAGATACTGCCGTCGCAAAGGACGATGATCAGGGCCACGGCAATACCTATGACAGTACTTAGCAGGACATTTTTATATATAAACAGTTTCCTGTTCACAGCCGTCTCGAAGTAGTAATAGATGCTTTGAGGCAACCCGACAAAGGCCAGCAGGATCACTGTGTTTATGATGAGCATGGCCTGGAGATAGGTACCGTAGACCGGCTTGGTCAGGTAACGGGTCATGATGACGCTCGACACCATCAACAGCAAGGAGCCCATGGTCTTGGCCAGAATGTTAAGCGTCGCTTTATCGGCAAACTTCATGGTCACCCTTTTCCTTCCTGGTAAAGCTTCAGGTACCTGTCCATCATGCTGCGGAAACTGAACTCGCTGCGAACCCGGTCCCGGCCACTGGCCCCCAGTTGTGCCGCCTTTTCCGAATGGTTCAACAGCTCGATAACCCGCAGGGAAAGTGTTTCATCGTCTCCGATTTCCACCAGGTGGCCGGTCACTCCGTCGATGACCACCTCGGGATTGCCCCCCGCCCTGGTCACCACCGCCGGCACGCCGCTCCCCATCGCCTCCAGCAGCGTGAGGGAAATCCCCTCGGTAAAGGAGACCAGGAGAAAGACCTCCATCAGCTTGAATAGTTCCGGCAGGTCGGAACGCAGTCCCAAAAAGCGCACCCGCTCGTCGATCCCCAGTTCCCGGGCCAGGGCCTCGAGGCTCGCCGCCTGCGACCCGCGACCTGCGACCAGCAGCACGGTGTCGGGACAGGCGTCAAGAACCCTTTGGTACCCCCTCAGCATCATGGGAATGTTTTTCACCTCCTCCAGGCGGCTCGCCGTGCCGATGACCCGGCTCTTTTCGCCAATCCCCAAGGAGCGCCGTTTCTGCTGCCGGTCGAACTCCGGGTTCAACTGCTCCAGATCGGTGCCGTTGTGGATCACCGCGATGCGATGCCCGGGGAAGTTGTCGTAACGCGTCATGGACCCGCGGGTACTCCTGGAGATGGAGACGATATGGTCTAGCCTCATGGCGAACAGGCGGTTGGTGAGGTAGCGCTTCCAGTTCCATACCTCGGGGTAGATCCGTCCATGCTCCGTGTAAACCAGGGTAATCCGGGGGTTGCCCAGGGTCGCCAACACCGAGTAGTGCATCGGGTTGTACTGGTGCGCATGGATCACCGCCACCCGCTCCTTCCGAACGATGTCCCTGATCCAGGAAACTATGCGCCAAGTCTCGCCCCGGGTGTTGGCGCGGTGGTAGAGGGTATAGCCCTGCGTCCTAAACCGGTCCGCGAGGGGACCGTCTTCTCCGACACAAACGACGATGGGCCGGAACTTTTCGGACGGCAGGCTCCCGATCATGTCATAGGCAAGTTTTTCCGCCCCCCCTATTCCCATGGAGCAAACGAAATGCATGATGCAAAGGGGTTCGAGCTTCGAAGTAGTCATTGGTCTATCCTTTCTCAGAACTTTCCCGGGTGATACAGACCGATCCGTTCCAGCGCTCTCTGGGCGTAGTAGCGAAAGGTCTCCGGCAGCGAAGTATAGTAGGAGCAGGCATTGCAGTTGCGACAGATGGCCAGGTTCCCTTTTTGCTGAGCGGTCAGAAACATCCTGTGCTTTGCATTCCCCCAGATCTCTTCAAGCTCGCTGCATCTAAGGTTTCCTAGTACGTAGCTCCTGAAGAAGGGACAGGGCACCACATCGCCGTTGGGATTGACCGTGACGACGGTGGTGGCGATTCTGCACTTCCTGAGCGGGTACTCCCCGCGCAGAAAGGTGTCGTCGGTGGTGCTGTAATAGGGTCTCCAGTTGACGTAGATCCTGGTCTTTTTTTTCTTGATCTCGTCTATCATGCGGTACATGGCTCCGAGATCCGAACTCGAGATCAGGTGGGATGCGCCGTCCGAGCTGGCAAAGTAGGGTTCCGGCAGCTTGCCATCCAGGCCGGATGCCTCGACGTTGGCCCGGGAAAATTGCCCCAAGGGCCGGGGGTATATCGCGTTCACGGGGTAGTGCTCGAGGAATTCGATGAGACGTGGCAGGTTTCGGAAATTGAGGTCCGACAGCGTGGTGCAAACAACGATGTGCGGCAGTTCTCCCCCTCCGCGCAGTTCCACGAAGTTCTCCAAAGCATCTCGAACCTTGGCGAAGGCCCCCGGCACGCCCCGGACCTGGTCATTAGCCTCCTCGATATCGTCAAGGGAAAGATAGACCGTGCCAAGCCCGGCAGCGATAAGCTGGCGCACCGTTTCCCTGTCACAAAGATTGGCGTTGGTGGGGAAATAGGTGGCGATCCCTTGTTCCCGGCAGCATCGGGTGACCTCAAAAATTGCATCCTTGCGCAGCAGGGCATCGCCGCCAAATATCTCGAAGGATCGTACCCCGTACATGGAGAGCTTGGCGCACGCCTCAAGCCACTGAGCGCAGGACATTTCGTCCCCGCCGTCCTGCCGCTGCCAGATATTGCAGGTCCTGCACATGCTGGTGCAGCGATAGGTGAGAAAACAGATGGAGTCGAGAGCTCTGACGCGGAGGTGATCTACTTCGCGACCTGCTTCGCTGGCCAACTCCCGGCAAATTCCTGTGACGAGATTCATGACGGCTCCTGAGGTATGGCGCTAACGACGGCAGGTCTGCGCGGCGTTACTG
>DATCHY010000086.1:0-6624 GCA_036508065.1 Geomonas sp.
CGGCCTACAGCCACTTCGGCAGGATCGCGCCCGAGCTGCCGCAGGGAAGACTGTTTTAATGCAGCTTATTTTCGATTTCCCCGTCATCCCGCGCTTTTGTTTCGAGAACTTCGTGGTGTGCTGCGGCAACAAGACGGCCTACCATTTCGCGCGCAAACTCGCGACGGGGGACTCGACTGAGAACCTGCTCTACGTCTACGGGCTCGAGGGGTCCGGCAAGACGCATCTTTTGACCGCTCTTAGTAACGCCATCGGGGGGAAGTACCTCTCTTTCAGGGATGCCGACGCGCTCTACCTGGGCGACTATCCGAGCGAGGGGCTCTCCAGGCTTAGCGACCACTTTGCCGGCGCCAGCGCCCTGATCCTCGACGATCTGCATCTGCTTCCCGACATCCAGGAGGTCAGGGTCGAACTCTGGGAGCTCTTCAACTCCTTCTACACCACGGGGAGAAAGATCGCCATCGCCGGGCTCACCCCGCCCAAAGAGTTGCCGAACCTGGACGGGCATCTGACCAGCCGGCTCCTCTGGGGCCTCGTGGCACGCATGGACGTCTCAGACGACGATTCCAGGCGAATGATCATGAAAAAACTCGCTGAGGATCGCCAGATGACGCTTCCCGACGACGTCATCGACCAGATGCTGCTCAGGGTCCGGCGCGACATACCGTCGCTCGTCTACGCGCTGGAAACCATCAACCGCTTTGCCATCGCCACCAAGAGAAAGATCGGCCTGCGCCTAGCCAAGGAAGCACTGACAGGCAATTGACAATGGACAATTGACAATGTCTTTGTGAACCCGCAGCACTTCTCTTGCAAACCACCCGTAATTTTTAACGTTCCCATTCTTCAGCCAAAAGTGTCATCAACCGTGGAAGCTTGTTTCCATTGTCAATTGCCTTTCTTCGTTTCCAGTTCTTCCCACCGGGCATAACTTGCCGCAAGCTCAGTCTCAAGTCGGCTGTAGTTCGCCGAGATTCCCGCTATCCCCCCTTCGGCGGACGCATACGAGGCGGAATCTGCCAGCATCGCCTCGACTGCGGCGAACTCCTGCTCCTGCGCGGCGATCCCCTCCTCGAGCCGCTCCAGTTCGAGACGCTCGGCCCAGCTTAGCGCCTTTTTCGGCTTCTCGGACTTACCTCCCTGCGCCTCCCGTTTCTCGACACGGGCCGCTGAAACAGCAACGCGGGCCGCCTCCTTGCGCTCGCGGTAGTTGGAATAGTTCCCCTCGTAGAAGGTGACAGCCCCCTCCCCTTCGAAGGCGAGCACGCCGGTCGCCACCTTGTCCAGGAAGAAGCGGTCATGGGTCACCATCAGCACGCAGCCCGGAAAGGAAGCCAGCGAGGCGTCCAGAAGCTGCAGGGTCGGGATGTCCAGGTCGTTGGTCGGCTCATCCAGGATCAGCAGGTTCGAGTCCTGCAGCATGAGCCTTGCCAGTATCAGTCGGCTCTTCTCGCCGCCGGAGAGGCTGCTGATCGGGCGCCTTCTGTCCTCGGGAGAGAACAGGAAATCCTCCAGATAACCGATCTTGTGCCGCTTCTCGGTGCCGCAGGTGACGTAGTCCCCTTCCCCGAAGAAGTCGTAGACCGTCTGCCCGGGATCGAGCACCTCCCGCAGCTGGTCGAAATAGGAGATTTTGGTCTTTCTGCCGGTCACGACCCGGCCCGCATCCGGCTCCTCCTCCCCCATGATCATCCGGATCAGCGTCGTCTTGCCGCAGCCGTTGGGCCCGATGATCCCGACCCGGTCCCCGCGCTTCATCCCGAAGGAGACCCCTTTCAGGAGTTTCTTGTCGCCGTACCCCTTGCTGACATCCGAGAGCTCCAGGATGGTGCCGCCGAACCCCTCCTCGGTGGAGAAGCCGATCTTCAGGTCACGGGCGACGGGACCCGAGCAGTTATCCTCCAGGTCGTAGAACCGGTCGATGCGCGCTTTCTGCTTGGTAGAGCGCGCCTTCGGCCCGCGCCGCATCCATGCCGTCTCGGTCCGCAGCAGGTTCAGAAGGCGCGAGCGGGTGTTGGCCTCGCCCATGAGCCGCTCTTCCCGCTGCTCCAGGTAGAGCGAATACCCCCCCTGGGAGGAGGTGATTGCGCCGCGTTCCAGCTCCAGCATCCTGGTGACCACCTCGTCGAGGAAGTAGCGGTCGTGGGTGATCAGCATGACGGCGCCCGGATACCCCTTCAGGTGGTCCTGCAGCCACTGCGTGGTGTCCGCGTCCAGGTGGTTGGTGGGCTCGTCAAGAAGCAGCAGCTCGGGGGCCTGCAGCAGGAGCCGCGCCAGCGCGACGCGCCGCTTGGTCCCGCCGGAGAGGGTGCCGATCCTCTGCTGGCGGTCCGGCAACTGGAGGTGGGTCATGATCTCGGAGACGCGATGGTCGGTACTCCAGCCGCCGTGATGCTCGATCCAGACGGAGAGCTCGCCCTGGCGCACCAGGAGCTTTTCCAGGTCCGGCGGGTTGGCCGCCATCCGCTCCGACAGCTCGTTGAAGGATGCTATGGCGCTCCTGATCTCCTGCAGGCCACCCTCGATCTCCGCCGCGACGGTGGAGTCGTCGTCGAGTATCGGCTCCTGGCTCAGGTAACCGACCGTGGCGCCGCGCTTCATGTTGATCGAGCCGCCGTCGCTGTCCTCGACGCCGGCGAGAATGGTCAAAAGCGTCGATTTCCCCGCGCCGTTGGCGCCGATGAGCCCTACCCGTTCATTTTCGTCGACGGCGAAGCTAACCCCGTCGAGGAGCTCCCTCGCCCCGAAACTCTTGCAAAGGCCGAACACGTCTACAACATTCATGCAAACTCCATTTCGCTACATCGAGCGGGTGAATCGTTTTAAAAATAGGGAAACCGGAGACGCATGCAATGCGTCTCTACACAGGTATCGGCAATAACGTTGATTCGACTTACCTGTTCATCTTGAAAAAATCGCTCAGCTTATCCAGCATAGCTGTAGGGCGGTACTGCTGAGGGACGGCATAGGTACCGGAGCGTTTCACCGGCACGGTCAGCTGCCCCAGCGGGGTCTCCAGATCGAGCCCGGCCATCAACTGGTAGGGGATGCGGTCGGGATCCAGCCTGCGCTTGAACATCTCCAGCAGGTCGCCGTAGGAAACCTTTATCGGGATGCGCAGGTCGGTTTCGGAGTCGGCTGCGAACTTGATCTCCTCGCGCGCCCCTCCCTTTGCCAGAGGGAGCGACATCACCTTCAGATCGTAGCTGTAGCCGAGCAGAGTGACGTCGTAGGAATTCGGGTTTTTGACCGTCAGCAACAGCTCCATTCCGGCGCCAGCGCCATCCAGCGAGACAACGCTCAGATCCCTCACCGTCACGACCGGTGCGGTGACGAACTTGGTGCAGCCGGTTAGACCGACCAGCAGTAACAATAAAAGGACGATTTTTCTCAAAGGCTAAATCTCCTGGGCAAACCAAAAATGGGCGGACCCCGATCAAGGGATCCGCCCACTATAGCACAACCGAACCGTAAAACCAAAAAGACTATCCGTGGCTGGCAACCTCTACCTGGAAGCCCTGCTCCAACTCGCGCAGGATCTCGGCCCGGAACCGCCTGCGAACCACGTCGTAGGCGGCCGCAGCGCGCCCGGTGCCGCAGTAAAGCCGCTTCGCCCGTGACAGATTCCCCTTGGCCATGCTGAGCTTCTCCTTGAGCTCCCGCACCGCAGCATCGGCACACTTCTCGTCGTCCCACATGTCAGAGGGCTGGTAACCGTGGCTCAAAGCCCTCTCCGGCATCAGCTGCCAGACCCCCATGGCCCCCTTCGAGGAAACCGCCCTTGAGGAAAGCCGGTGCCCGCCCGTTTCCGCCAGAGCTATCTCAGCCAGATCCAGCGGTGTGAATTTGGTACCCTCGGTACTCTGGTAGCAGATCTCAGCCAGCCACTTGGCCCTCTGCGGCGTCGTCCTGCGCGCGAAAGCGGTTGAGATGGCGATAACCTGCTTCGACCTCTCCTCCAAAATGGCATCCATGGGCGCCTCAAGCCGCGCCGCACGAACCGGTACGGGCTTTTTCCCGCCCGAATCCACCCCGGTTTGCAGGTTCCGGTCCCACGGGGAAATCCCCGGGCTGACAGGTACCTGCGCCTGCTGCAGGTGGGACTGGTCACACGATGCGTTCAACAGAAGCACCGCGACCAGCAAAACAATTGTTTTTTTCATAGATGGTTAGTAGATATGGCTTATGCCGGCTCTTTGGGTTTGACCCCGGGAATGTCGGTGCAGCCCGCGCCAATCATCTCCTTTCATTAAGATTAAGCTGGCTCGTCGCCAACCTTCGGGTTAAGTGTAGCCAAACCCGACAACATTGCAAGAACTAAATTAAACCTCCGTAAGTTAAGTGAATAAAAAAAGAGGGCCACCCGGCGGCCCCCTTCGCAAAAAAGCTTAGTGATCGGCAAGTTACAGCACCACCCCCATGACGTCGGCCACCGTATGGATGTCCTTGTCGCCCCTGCCGGAAAGACAGACGACGATGGTCTCGTCGCGGGGAAGTGTCGGAGCCAGCCGCATGGCATGGGCCACGGCATGGGCCGACTCGAGCGCGGGGATGATCCCTTCCTCGCGGGTGAGAAACTGGAACGCCGCCAGCGCCTCGTCGTCGGTGACCGAAACGTAGCTGGCGCGCCCGCTCTCCTTGAGGAAGGAGTGCTCCGGGCCGACACCGGGGTAGTCGAGCCCGGCCGATATGGAATGGGCGTGCGCTATCTGGCCGAACTGGTCCTGCAGCAGGTAGGTCTTGTTGCCGTGCAGTACGCCGACAGTTCCGGCGCAAAGCGGAGCCGCGTGCCGCCCGGAGTCGATCCCGTACCCCGCGGCCTCGACGCCGACCATCTGCACCGAGCTGTCCTCCATGAAGGCGTGGAACAGGCCGATGGCGTTGCTCCCCCCGCCGACCGCGGCGACCAGGTAGTCCGGCAGCCTCCCTTCGACCGCCAGGTGCTGCGCCCTCGCCTCCTCGCCGATGATGGACTGGAAGTCACGTACCATGACCGGATAGGGATGGGGGCCGGCGACCGTGCCGATAATGTAGAAGGTATCCGCCACGTAGGTCACCCACTGGCGCATCGCCTCGTTCATGGCATCCTTGAGCGTTGCGGTCCCCGAGCTGACCGGCGTCACCGTGGCGCCCAGGAGCTTCATCCGGAAGACGTTGAGAGATTGGCGACGGATGTCCTCCTCTCCCATGAAAACCTCGCACTGCATGCCGAAGAGGGCCGCAACCGTTGCCGTCGCCACGCCATGCTGGCCTGCTCCGGTCTCGGCGATGACCCGCTTTTTCCCCATGCGCCGGGCGAGCAGCCCCTGGCCGATGGTGTTATTAATCTTGTGGGCGCCGGTGTGGTTCAGGTCCTCGCGCTTCAGGTAAATCTTGGCCCCTCCGAGCTTCTCGGTGAGCTTTGCGGCGAAATAAAGCGGGTTCGGCCGTCCCACGTACTGGCGCAGGTAGTAGGCAAACTCCTCTTTGAATTCCTTGTCGTTGCGGTAATGATTGTAGGCCTCCTCGAGTTCGAGGAGCGCGGGCATCAGCGTCTCAGAGACGTATCTGCCGCCGAATCGTCCGAAATGTCCAGTTGTGTCAGGTAGGTCCAAGGTCCCCTCCGGTGCAGTTTGGAAACGGCATACTAACCTTTATTGCGCAAAATTGCAAGCTTACAGAAGTAGGTACCTATTCAAGCCCGCGTAGTTACAGGCTTTGAGGCGATTCCCTTTGCCTTCTGGGTGGCTTTGAGATACAAATAAAAGCCGGATTGAGTAGCCTTTTCCGCCTGGAGGGAAGGCCCGTTTTTGAGGCAGATTGGATAGAGAAAGAGGATACCGATGTCATTGGAAAAACCGTTCCATATAGTTCTGGTCGAACCGGAGATTCCGCCCAACACGGGGAACATAGCGAGGCTGTGCGGCGCGACCGGCACCGTGCTGCACCTGGTGGGAAAGCTCGGCTTCTCCACGGAGGACCGCTACCTGAAGAGGGCCGGACTCGATTATTGGAGCGAGGTGGACATCCACTACTGGCCCGACCTCGTCACCCTGCAGGAGGCCCATCCCGAGGGGCGCTTCATCTACACCAGCAAGAAGGCGCCCAAGAGCTACCTCGCCATGCGCTTTCAGGCGGGCGATTTCATAGTCTTCGGCAAGGAGACCAAGGGGCTTCCCGACCAGCTCATCGAGGCCAATCCGGAGACAGCCGTCAGGATTCCGATCATAGGGAAGGTGCGCAGCCTGAACCTGTCGACCTCGGCGGGGATCGTGCTTTACGAGGCGCTGCGTCAGACCGGTGCGCTGGAAGGGGAATAGTCAAAGGCTCGCACACGGATTTGCAACCAAGTAAAGTTAGAGCTACCAATCAAATCAAAATCTTTTCGCCACAAAAAGGCACAAAAGGCGCAAAAAAATCTTCAAGCTTTTAATCTTTTGTGCGTTTTGTGCGTTTTGTGGCCAATTTTTAGTTTGTGGTTTTGCAGGCAAGAATTTAACCGGACACCGCTGGATTAGACGGATAAAGTCAGATTACCCCTCCACTCTTTGTTTTACCCCGAACTCTTTGCCCGATCTGCGGTTATCCGTTCCATCCGTTTAATCCGTGTGCGAGCCTTTGATCTTAACGGCTTTACAAAAAAGC
>DATCHY010000087.1:0-2226 GCA_036508065.1 Geomonas sp.
TGTAACAAAGATCAAAACCTCGCACACGGATTGAACGGATTCAACGGATAAAGGCAGATCAGGCAAAGACTTTAGGGCTAAGCCAAAAGGCTTCGGGGTTAATCTGATTTTATCCGTCCAATCCGTCAAATCCGTGTGCGAGCCTTACGCCTGGTTGTTTCTTAGATGAGTCCTTGAGTCTTGCATTCGGCATTGCTGTCGCGTGCTCCCCATCCGCTAAAATTACCCCGCCATCCGTTCAACCCCTTTGGCTGCGCCCGGCGAGCTCCCCGTAGGCCGTTTCGATTCGATCCAGCACCGCCTCCAGGCTGAAATGCCTGGCAACGAAGGCGGCTCCCTTCACGGAGATGCGCCTGGCCTTGGCCTCGTCCTGTAACAGGGTGATCACGGCGTCGGCGAAGGAGCGCGGGTCGTCGGCCACCAGCAGCTCCTCGCCGGGGCAGGCTGCGATCCCCTCGTTGCCGTAGCTCGTCGTCACGACCGGCGTCCCCGCGGCAAGCGCATCCAGCACCTTGACGATGATCCCGCCGCCGGTGAGGATCGGCGCCACGAAGACCGCGGCACTCTTGTACAGTTCGTCCGTGTCGTCGACAAAGCCGGTCACCCGCGTATGGCTGTCGCGTTCGGCGAGTTCCGTCAGTTGCCCGGGGGGGCCATAGCCGGCGATGACGAACTCGGCGTCGGGGAACTCTCGGCGCACGAGCGGCAGCACCAGCCGGTGAAACCAGAGCGCCGCCTCCACGTTTTCCGGCCGGTACCTGTAGGAGGCGAGGAACAGGAGCCGGTGCCGTACCCGGGGGTAGCTGGTCGGCTTCAGGTCGAGCCCGGCGGGAATGGGAATGGTCGCCACCGGCAGGGTGGGGGAGAGGGCGAGCAGGTAGCCCCGGTCGAACTCGGAAAGGGTGAAGATCCGGTCGAAGCGCGACATGATCCGTTTCTCGGCCGCGCGGACCAGGAGGAACTTTGCGAACTGGAACAGGCGCCGTACCCCCCGGCTGCGCAGAAAGGCGCGCTCGGCAGGCTTGGTGATCACGTCGTGGGCGTCCAGTACCATCGGGGCGGCGCCCCGGTGGATGAGGATCGCCGTCTCCACCCACTCCACCTGAACCAGATCGTAGGTGCCCTCCCGGATCAGCTTGTTCGCGAAGCGGCTGAAGGCAAGGTAATTGGCAAGAAGGCGCAGCGTCCCGGCGAGATTTCTTTTAGCGACCTGCGGATAGCTGAACGGGTGGATCTGCGCGCAGTATGGGGCGAGCTCGGGCAGGGAGGGGAACTCTCCCTCCTCGAGCCTGGTGGCGAGGTGGACCTCGTGATGAAGCGACAGGCGGCGCAGCAGCTCGAAGACGTAGCGTCCGCCGGCGTGGTAGGCCTTTTCCTGGGGCAGGAACAGGGAGACGAAGAGGATTCTCATGGCATCAGGGGGACCTGTAAGCGCTCGGCGCGCGGGAAGAAGGACGACCGGAAATCTGCTTGGCCGGAGAGTACCCCGATCGGGGCCTGATTGGCAAAGACAAAATGCGCAAACCGTGAACCGTGAACCGTGAACCGTGAATGGTGAATGGTGAATGGTGAATGGTGAATGGTGAATGGTTTCCGGCGGTCATGGCGGCTTGTCCCGGCTACTCCTTGGCATGGAACATCTGCATCCGGACCAGGCCCCACTTCTGCAACCTGAAAAGAAGCGCCGTCTTCAGTACCCCGAGCCCGTAGATCATACTGCGGCGGAAATTGATCGAGGAGGCGTCCGCGAAATACTTGGTCGGGCAGCTCAACTCCCCTATGCGGTAGCCGAACCAGGTGATCTGCGCCAGCATCTGGTTGTCAAAGACGAAGTCGTCCGAGTTTTTCCCCAGAGGGAGCGTCTCCAGCAGTTCGCGGGAAAAGGCCCGGTAGCCGGTATGGTACTCCGAGAGCTTCTGGCCCAGGAGTATGTTTTCGACCAGGGTCAGGAACCGGTTGGCAACGTACTTGTAGAACGGCATCCCTCCTTTGAGGGCGCCGGTTCCCAGGATGCGGGAGGCAAGCACCGCGTCGAATTCGTCGAAGGCGATCATGGAGGCCATGGCGGGAATGAGTTTCGGCGTGTACTGGTAGTCCGGGTGGAGCATGACGACGATATCGGCCCCCATGTCCAGCGCTGCCAGGTAGCAGGTCTTCTGGTTTCCACCGTATCCCAGGTTCTGTTTGTGGATGATCGTTGTAATGCCGAGACGCGACGCCACGGCG